>JANYEC010000047.1 GCA_025363295.1 Akkermansiaceae bacterium | reverse complement strand
GTCACGAGAGCCACGCAGAGAACCCAGCGATTCATCCGTTGGGTGCGCGTGCGGATTTACCAACGGGTTCCCTGGAGCGAATCCGTAGCCCGCTTACGCGAACTCTGGACCCTGCAAACCTAAGAGTTTTCCACACCGATCCGAAGCTCTCTGAATCCGACCGCGAATTCGTCAAGACCAGCAGCGCAGGTCTCACGGCAGCCACACCCGCTGCTGTCGATGCTGACCGCAAGGCGAAGTGGCTAGATAAAATGGACAAAGCCCAAGAGCAATCCAAACAAACCGGCCTGCCGATTCTGGTGCTCTTCACTGGCACCAGTTGGTGTCCGTATTGCATCAAGTTGGAAAAAGATGTTTTTTCCGAAAAGGCGTTTCAAACCTTCGCGAACCCAAACCTGGTCCTCTTAAAACTCGATTTCGAGCCCGGCGGTGAGACGAAAAGCAAAAAGAATAAGGCGCTTCAAGAGGAATACGGTGTCACAGGCTTCCCCACCTATTTCCTAATCGACGCCTCTGGAAAGCAGTTAGCTAAAGGAGGCTTTCACGATGGAATCAATCCCACCGTCTTCGCGGATTGGGTGAAAGCGGCGCGAAAGTAATCATCACGGTTTGATTCGTCGTTCCCATTGCTCTAGGCTAGTCGAAAGGCCTCGACGAACTGGGAGAACGCGGTGGTTAAAAAGCTCGCAGCCTTGGTGAGGCGGCGGGCATTGAAGAACAGGCAGGAATGCGTGTGTCACGTTAGATAGAGGCAAGGATGGCGTTGAATGTCTTGCTGGGGCGGAGGGCGGCGTTGGCTTTGGCACCGTCTGGGAGGTAGTAGCCGCCGATGTCCACGGGGTGACCTTGGACGGCTAGCAGTTCTCCGACGATTTTTTTCTCGCTGGTTGTTAGGGATTCAGCGACCGGGGTGAAGATGGCTTTGAGTTCCGAATCTTCGGTTTGTGCGGCGAGAGCTTGGGCCCAGTAAAGAGCAAGATAGAAATGGGAGCCGCGGTTGTCGATGGTGCCTAACTTACGCCCCGGTGAGCGGTCGAATTCGAGGAACTTGCCGGTGGCAGCGTCGAGTGTGTCTGCTAGGACTTTGGCTTTAGGAAGACTGAAGAATTCGCTGATTTGTTCGAATGACGGGGCGAGGGCGAAGAACTCGCCAAGCGAATCCCAGCGGAGATAGTTCTCTTCGGTGAATTGCTCAACGTGTTTCGGAGCAGAGCCACCGGCACCGGTTTCGAAGAGGCCGCCCCCGTTCATGAGAGGAACGATGGAGAGCATCTTGGCGGAGGTGCCGACTTCGAGGATGGGGAAGAGGTCGGTGTTGTAATCGCGGAGGACGTTGCCGGTGACGGAGATGGTGTCGAGGCCCTTGACGATACGCTCTAACGAAAAGGTGCAGGCTTCGGCCGGTGGGAGGATGCGGAGGTCGAGGCCAGCGGTGTCGTGGTCCTTCAAATAGGTTTCGACTTTGGTGATGATTTGGGCGTCGTGGGCGCGGGATTTGTCTAACCAGAAGACGGCGGGATCACCGGAAGCGCGAGCGCGTTTGACTGCGAGTTTCACCCAGTCTTGGATAGGGGCGTCTTTGGTTTGGCAGGCGCGCCAGATGTCGCCGGCTTCGACTTCGTGGGAGAGGAGGATATTTCCGCTAGAGTCGGTGACTTTGACAGTCCCTGCTGCGGGGATTTCGAAGGTCTTGTTGTGCGAGCCGTATTCCTCGGCGGCTTGGGCCATGAGTCCGACGTTGGGCACGGAACCCATAGTCTTGGGATCGAGAGCGCCGTTCTTTTTGCAGAAGTCGATGGTGGCTTGATAGATGCCGGCGTAGCAGGAATCCGGGATAACTGCTAGGGTGTCGCCGGTTTTGCCTGCGGCGTCCCAGACCTTTCCGCCGGCGCGGATCATGGCGGGCATGGAGGCATCGACGATGACATCGGAAGGAACGTGGAGGTTGGTGATGCCTTTATCGGAATTCACCATCGAAAGAGCGGGGCCATTCTGATAGGCGAGCTGAATGTCTGCTTCGATCTCCGCCTTTTTGTCGGCGGGGAGTTTTTCTAACTTGGCGATGAGATCGCCGAAGCCGTTTCGGAAATCGACGCCGAGTTCCTTGAGGGTGTCGGAGTGTTTGGCGATGAGGTCCTTAAAGAAAACTTCGACGGCGTGGCCGAAGATGATCGGGTCGCTGACCTTCATCATGGTCGCTTTCATGTGGAGCGAGAGGAGGACGTTTTCCTTTTTCGCGCAAGCGATTTGCTGGCCGAGGAAATCGACGAGGGCGGCCTTGCTCATGAAGGTACCGTCGAGGATTTCATTGGCCTTGAGCGGGGTGGATTCTTTGAGGACCTTCGTGCTGCCGTCCGCGCCGATGAACTCGATTTTTACATCAGTCGCGGCGGGGACGCAGACGGATTTTTCGTTAGAGAAGAAATCGCCCTTGCCGTCCATGGAGCCTACGGTGGTTTTGGAATCGGCGGACCATTTGCCCATCGAATGTGGGTGGGCCTTGGCGTAATCCTTGACGGCTTTCGGAGCCCGGCGGTCGGAGTTTCCCTCGCGAAGGACCGGATTCACGGCGCTGCCCATGACTTTCGCGTAACGGGCATCGGTCGCTGGGGTATCGGGAAAATTCGGGAGCTTGTAGCCTTTCGATTGGAGCTCCGCGACGGCCGCCTTGAGCTGCGGAACGGAGGCGGAGACGTTTGGGAGCTTGATGATGTTTGCCTCGGGCGTGTGAGTCAGCGCCCCGAGTTCGGCGAGGGCGTCTGGGATTTTCTGGTCGTCGGTGAGGAAATCAGGGAACTGGGAAATGATACGTCCGGCGAGTGAGATATCGCGGGTTTCCACGGTGATGCCCGAGTGCTTCGTGAAGGCTTGGACGATGGGGAGGAAAGAGTAGGTGGCGAGCGCTGGGGCTTCGTCGGTCTTCGTGTAAATAATGGTGGGAACCTTGGACATGATCTTTGCGTGGTAAAATGCGGTCAGGCGTTTAGGGCATTGGCAACGTGTGGTCAAAAGCAATTGCTTCACCAAGTCGTGATGAAAGTGTGTGCCAATGATTTCTGTTAAGTTGCTTTCTCTTGTGTCGCTGAAGTGAAACTCACAATCCCTTGTGAACAACTTGGGGAAAATGGCCGGAAGTGCCTATTTTTAGCGGATTTTACGGATCGCATGAGATTGTCTGCTGGGCGTTTGCACGGAAATTGTTTGGAATGGCTGTTTCGCCATCCTTGTTAGCAAGTTATTTGCCTTTGATCGCTAGTAAATTCTTAAATCACTATTTTTGAGAGAGTTAGCTAAAATTTGTGAAGATCTCTCAGCTTGTGATCAAGTTGTTCACAAAGGATTTTGTGGGAAAAACCTCACCCATCAGAGAATCCAGCGAGTTCTGGAAATTGCTCGTCAACCCGTTGTGAATAACTTGGGGAAAACGGGCAGAACTCCGTTTTAATGTCATAAAAATTCACGGAACCCACTGGAATTGTAGGTCAAGCGGCACGTGCAAATGAACTGTCGCCCCATTCCACACGACGAGAAGGATCCTCAAGGATGGCAAACTGTCCGTATTGCGGGTTGGGTGTCTTTGGGCTTTACGGGGTGCGTTGATCCCTTCAGACAAGGAGCCCTGCCGCGTGGAATCATCCGCCAAGCACTTCATTTAAATCCATTCAAACATCCATCATGGACATTCAAATCGCCACTCTTTGTGACTTTGCCGCCGATTATAACGGTAAGCTCGTCATTTCTGGAACCTTCGACACTCTTGCGGCCCGCGCCGTGCCAGTTGTGCACCCATCGTGTGCGCTCGCCATGCGTTTCTGCTTCACCCCAGAAGATGCCGGTCGCCACAAGCTTTCGATCAACATCATCAACGAAGATGGCGAATCGCTGGACCCGAACAACATGCCGATTGAGCCTGAATTCGAAGTCGCACTGCCGAAAAACGTGCCATTCCTCACCCGCAATATTGTGATGAACCTCCAAGGCCTGCGCTTCGAAGAAGACGGCATCTACTCGATCGATATCGGTTGCGACGGAGAAATTCTCGTCCGCCTTCCCCTGCGCATCGTGATGGTGACGCAAGGAACTAACGGCGAATCACAGATGGCATAATTCTGAGGCATGGTGTAGTAAATCGCCATGCCTTACTTGAAATCATTTACCTGCGCCCTCGTCACCGGTGCCTCATCGGGACTGGGCGAGGAGTTCGCTCTACAAATCGCGTCACGGGTCGATAAAATCGTGCTCGTGGCGCGGCGTGAGAGCCTGCTGGAACAACTTGCGGATCGTATCCGCTCCCGCCACCCGAGGGTGGCTGTGGGAGTTTTCGCGCTGGACCTAACAAAGCGTGCAGACCGGGAACGTCTGGTAGAAACCCTTGCGGGCAGAGGAGTTACCCCAGATTTGTTAGTGAATAACGCTGGGCTCGGCGATTACGGTGAGTTTGCCACGGCGGATTGGGAAAAAATCCAGTCCATGCTCCAAGTGAACATCGAAGCGCTAACACATCTCACGCATCTGCTCGTTCCCGGGATGATCCGGCGCGGCGGTGCCATTATCAATGTGAGCTCACTGGCGAGCGTGATTCCAATTCCGGACTTCGCGGTGTATGCGGCGACAAAGGCCTACGTTACGAGCTTCTCCGAGGCACTTCGTATCGAACTACGTGAGCATCACATCCCGGTTCTAGCGGTCTGCCCCGGACCTGTTAAAACTGGATTTGGCACCGCTTCCCGCCGCAGTGGTCACTCGCCGGAGATGCCATCGCGGCAAAGCTTTTATGTGCCGAAACAACAGGTGGTCGCCGAGTCGCTGGCAGCACTCGATCGCAACGCGGCGAGGATTTACCCGGGCTTGAAGACAGCCGCTGCGGCGTTTGTTCTCACGGCCATTCCGATCGTTGTGCTGCGTTTCGCGCTGGGCTTTCGTCCGCGGCGAAATGGTTGAAGGCTGCAGGGCAGGCAGGAATGCCGGTGTCACGTCAGGCGCGATCTGCCATTGGCGTGTAGGAGCGCAGATTCTCACCGGTATAGATCTGGCGGGGCCGTACAATCCGGGCGTCCGTATCATCCATGACTTCCTTGTAGTTCGCGATCCAGCCGGGCATGCGGCCAATGGCGAACATCACGGTAAACATGTCCATGGGAATTCCAATGGCACGCATGATGATGCCGCTGTAGAAATCCACGTTCGGATAGAGTTTTCGGGAAATGAAGTAGTCGTCGTTAAGGGCGATTTCCTCCAGCTTTTTCGCGATATCGAGAAGGGGGTCCGAGACGTGGAGCTGGGCGAGCACTTTATCGCATTGCTCTTTGATGATCACGGCGCGCGGATCGAAATTTTTGTAAACCCGGTGACCAAAGCCCATCAGCTTGCGGTTGCCAGTCTTGTTCTTTACCGCGTTGAGGAACTTCGTGCCGTCGTCGCCTTCTTGGTGGATTTCCTCAAGCATCTCGAGTACCGCCTGGTTCGCCCCGCCGTGGAGAGGGCCCCATAGCGCACATACGCCAGCGGAGCAGGAAGCGAAGAGGTTGGCTTGGCTGGAGGCGACGGTACGAACCGTGGAGGTAGAGCAGTTTTGCTCATGATCCGCGTGGAGGATAAAGATAAGGTCCAGTGCGCGGACGACTTCTGGCTTAAGGACTGTGTCCTCGTTTGGAGCCGAGAACATCATGTGAAGGAAATTCTCCGTGTAGCACAGTGAGGACTTCGGATAGACTGTGGGCAGGCCGTGTGCTTTGCGATAGGAAAACGCCGCGATAGTCCGGACTTGGGAAATGAGCCGCGCAGCATGATTCGGGAAGCACTGCTTACGGTTCACCTCACAGCAAAGATTCGGATGGTAGGAGGAAGCCGCGTTGATCATCGCGGAGAGAATCGCCATCGGATGAGCTGTGGTTGGGAAACCCTCGAAATTGTAGCGCATGCCCTCGTGGAGCATTTGGTTGCCGGTGAGGAGCGTTGAGAAATTTTTCAGCTCAGTTTGATTCGGAAGGTGGCCGTAAATGAGAAGGTACGAGGTTTCGACGAATGTACTCTTTGCGGCCAGATCGGCGATGTCATATCCACGGTAGCGGAGGATGCCTTTTTCCCCGTCGATAAAGGTGATCGCGCTCTTGCAGGAGCCGGTGTTTCCGTAAGCGGGATCGATCGTAATGGCTCCGGTTTTTGCCCGCAGCGTGCCGATGTCGATTCCCACTTCACCCTCGGAGCCGACGATCGTCGGGAATTCGAGAGACTTGCCATCTATGTTCATTTCGACAGTTCCATTCATGCGGGGCGGTTTTATGCAGCTCTGCATGATTTATGCCAGCTTCCTTTGCATCGATTTTTCGCAATTCCGCCAGTAAGCCATTTCATCCGGCGATTTTTATCCATTCACTCGCCTGCATCTGGATAGGAGCCGAGCAATTTGACGAGCGAGCAGTGGTTGCCAAGTTCATCGAGCGCTTCGGCCACCTTGGAGTCGTCGCAGTGGCCTGCCAGATCGACATAGAAAATGTATTCCCAGTCTTTGCGTTTGGAAGGGCGGGATTCGATTTTCGACATGTTGATGTGAAATTGATCGAAGGCCTGAAGTGCTTTCACGAGTGAGCCGGGGCGATCATGAATCGCGAAAAGAATCGAGGTGCGATCGTTGCCGGTCGGCGGGCAGGGTTTCTCGCCGATGACGAGGAAGCGTGTGGTATTGGTGGCGCGGTCTTGAATGGATTCTTCGAGCAGCGTGAGTCCATACATTTCCGCTGCTAGAGGGCCACCAAGTGCGGCGGCACCCTGGTCTGCTTGGTCTTTGGCGATTTGCGCGGCCTTGGTGGTGGAGGAAACTTCGACCAGGTCAGCGTTCGGGAAATTTCGCAAAATCCACGAGCGGCATTGGCCGAAAACCTGCGGGTGTGAATAGAGCGTCTTGATTTTTTCGCGAGGAATCGAGGCCATCAGCCCGTTTTCAATTCGGAGCAAAATTTGTGCGCAGATGTGCAGTGGCGAATCGACGAATAGATCTAACGTGTGAGAAACCGCGCCTTCGGTGGAATTTTCAATTGGCACGACACCATAGTTCGCCGTGCGTCTCGCGACTTGATCGAAGACATCAGAGAAATTCGGCTGAGGCGAGTAGTTCACCGAGTGGCCGAATTTTTTGATCGCCGCTTGATGGGTCCAAGTGCCCTCCGGTCCCAGATAGGCAATGGTTAGATCATCTTCCAACGCGAGCGCAGCCGACATGATTTCCCGATAGATTGCGCGGATCGATTTTTCCGGCAGGCGGCCGTGATTCATCTCTATCAAGCGGCGGAGCAGGGCTTCTTCGCGCTCGGGGGCGTAGATTTGTAGGCCGTCGCGCTTTTTGACCACGCCGACTTCATGCACCAGATCGGCGCGGCGGGAGAGCATGTCTAGCAGGTCACGATCGATCAAATCGATTTGGCTGCGGATATCGTCGAGATTCACGAGTGGAAAAATAATTTAGGATTCGGAAGCAGGGTCCGCTTCGTTTTCGGCGGCAGCAGCTGGGATGCCAATCGCGCTGAAGGCAAGTTGCTGCTCGGGATCTGGGGCGGGCGGCGCGTCTTGCGGCTCGGGTAATTTAACTTTCCGGAGTTCGGAGGCGTTAGGAAGATCATCGATGGATCGGATGCCGAAGTGTTCGAAAAACAAGTCCGTCGTTTCATAAAGCAGCGGCCGCCCTGGGAGTTCCGCCCGGCCCCCGATGCGGATCAGGTCGCGGTCGAGAAGTTTCTGGATCATGCCATCGCAAGCCACGCCGCGGACGGCCTCGATGGCGGCTTTGGTGATGGGTTGTCGGTAGGCGATAATGGCGAGGGTTTCCATGGCTGGGCCACTCATGCGCTCCGGTTTGCGACCGGGAAAAAGCTGGCGGACGAATTCACCATATTCGAGGCGGGTGTAAAGTTTCCACCCTTTCGGGCGCTCGATGATCGTGAAAGCACGCTGGCTTTCCTGATAGATTTTATTCAGCTCTGAGATCGCGCTGGCAGCATTTTCCGGCGAGGTATTTGCGAGAATCGGCAACCAATCGGGAAGGGAAGGGGCCTCCTTACCTTCTTCCGTTTCTCGAATACGAGCATCCTCTGCCTCGGCGACTCGGGAGCGCACCAAGCGGGCAATTTCCTCGGATGGGAGAGGATTTTGAGAGGCGATTAAAAGGGCTTCTACAATGGCGCTGAGCTGCATGGCGGGGCCGCAGCTTAGTGGTCTGACTACGCATTTCAAGCCTCCTGCCGAAAACCTGAAAATTCAATTATTTTGCGATCCTCGAACTTTCGCCTTGCTGGACTCTAATTAACGGGCTAACCCACCGCGCTCTTCTCGCTCCCACGATTTCATTGTCGGTTCCTCGAGCAGGATTGTTATTACCTTATTCCTATCTCTGCGCCATGGCTGCGAAGAAAAATACCCCAAAAACAGCTCCGCAAAAGAGCCCCGCAAAACCCGCTGCAAAGCCATCAAAACCTGCTCCGGTTGCGAATAAACCTGCTGCAAAGCCGGTGAAAAAATCACCTCCGGTTAAAAAGCCCACCCCAGCCATTGCGAAAAAGCCAGAGAAGAAGGCCGTCGTTGTCGCCAAGGCCGCGCCAGCAAAGAAGCCTGTGCCCGCCAAGTCCGCAGCAAGCGCGAAAAAGCCGGTCAAACCCCCGGTAGCTGCGAAAAAATCATCACCTTCACCCGTCAAGAAATCTTCTCCTTTGAAAAAATCAATTGCTGGAAAGCCTGAAAAGAAAGCCACTCCGCCCGCGAAACCTATTCCTGTTAAGACGAAAGCCCCATCGGACAAAGTCAAAGCAGTTAAATCGGCACCTGTGATAGAAAAAGCTGCTCCAGCCAAGCCCGCGCCTCCGGTGAAAGCGCCGGTGCTTTCAGACGCAAGGCCTAAGCCGCAGCCGAAGGTCAGCCCCTCGCCCGCGAAAAAAGTGCCCGCCGTCAAGCCGCGCTCGTCAGTGGTCGATTACCCAGCTCCTCCAGCTCCTATCAAACCGCCATTCGTTCCGCCAAAGGCCACATCCGCCCCAACTGGCGAAGCAGTCACACCGGGCAACAACGGTTCGCACAGCCCGGCCTTCGTTCAAAAGCAACGCCAGCGTTTGCTCGATCTCCGTGATGACCTTGTGGACGCAGTTTCCGGCATGGCTCGGGATACCATCCGCAATGCGCCGGAAGGTTCAGAAGCCTCGGGCAGCGGCCAGCATCAAGGTGACGCTGGCAGCGATGCTTATGACCGCGACTTCGCTCTTTCCGTGCTCGCCAAGGAACAGGACGCGCTCTACGAAATTGAACAAGCCCTCCGCCGAATTCAGTCGGGAGCCTATGGGATCTGTGAGATGTCCTCCCGGAAAATCCCGCAAACTCGCCTTGAAGCCATTCCGTTTGCGCGTCTAACTGTCGAATGCCAAGCTCAATGGGAGAAGGAATATGGCAATCGCCGCTTCCGTCCATCCAATGAAGTTGGTTTCAGCGGAGGGAAATATGCCGAAGATGAAGATTCTGAAACAGTTTCTCTTGACGAAGACGACGATTAAAGCATCCTCCCGCCCCCAAAGTCATGCCACGCGAGATTATCATTCTAGAATGCACCGAAGCGAAAGCCGAGGGCAAGCCGACTTCACGTTACGTCACCACTCGTAACAAGAAGAGCCTCCGCACCCCAGGCCGCCTCGAGAAAGTGAAATTCAATCACTTCCTCAAGCGCCGCACCCTTCACCGCGAACTCCGCTAACACTTCTTTCCCATGTCCGAGCCAAAAACAATTCAGCGCCGTATCAATTTCCGTAAGGCAAACCGCATGATGCCGCGTCGTCGGCATGATATCCCGGCCGATCTCGTCGTCGCCACTAATCCTGAGCTTCTCACGAAGTTCACCACCGAGACAGGCAAAATCCTGCCTCGCCGTGTGACCGGAGTTTCCGCGAAGCTTCATCGCAAGATCAACAACGCGATCAAGCAATCTCGGGCCATCAACCTGTTGCCATAAATCGGCAGTTAGGATTTTCGAAAAAGCCGTCTTGCGTTTCGCGGGGCGGCTTTTTCGTGTAAAAATAGGTCGCATAGGTCCTGTATGACCTGTTTCAAAGCAATCGACCATTCACCGAATTCAAATTTATATCAGCCTCGAAGTTTTGCCTTGGAGCCGTCCGATTCACTTTCTATGGTCCTCCCGGCGCAAGCCATTTTTCCATGGCTAAAAAAGACTTCACCATTCTCAACAAACTCGGAATTCACGCCCGTCCTGCGGCACAATTCGTCAAAATGGCCAATCGTTTCCAAGCGGATATTTACGTTGAGAAGGACGGTGAAGAAGTGGATGGCAAGAGCATCATGGGGCTCATGATGTTAGCCGCCGGTCACGGGTCGATCATTTCTGTCAGTGCGGATGGTTCGGATGCCGATGCCGCGCTTGAGGCCATTGGCGATCTGATCACTCGTAAATTCGAGGAAGATTGACGCGAAAGGGGGGGGGGCCCTAACTGTAGCGGCCACGTCCCGTGACAGGCTGTGGTGGAGGTGTCTCGCCTCCTGTTGATTCACATTTTTTCTCTGATCCCGCCCATCAGCCCGTCTGATGGAGCCAAGATCATATTGAGGCAATTCGTAAAAATTTCGATCAATTTGTTTTGGGTGATTAAAATTTTAAAAAATCCTGATAAATACGGTTGTCATGATTCGGGTTTGTTGACATTATGGTGAGTGAAATGACACCGATTCAAATTCTTTCCAACTTTCGTTTTCCGGTTTTTGTCGTCGCGATTTTGAAACCGCTCATCCTTTCCACCAGGTGGTCATGGCGCATTGCGGCCCTTTTGGGTTTTGGGATAACTGCGGCGTCTGCGGATCAGTTTGGTGATTTTACCTACACCGACAATGGAACTTCGATCACCATTACGGGCTATTCCACATCGGCAACGGGCGCGGTGACGGTTCCAGATACGATCGTTTCAAAGCCGGTCACCCTGATTGGCCCCAATGCTTTCCAGTATTGTAACCTTTTAACCAGCGTTACCTTTCCTGTCGGAGTGATTAGTATCGGGGATTTGGCGCTGGGCAATTGCACCGGGCTCACCAGTGTGTCGCTCCCCAGCAGCATCACCAGTATGGGCACCTATGTGTTCTTCGGTTGCTCCTCACTCACCAGTGTCACACTCCCTGCGGGCCTAAGCTCTGTTTCGGCAGGAACGTTCCAAAGCTGCACCGCGCTGACGAGCGTGACTCTGCCATCCAGTCCAACCAGCATTGGCGGCGAAGCCTTTAAATTCTGTCCAAAGCTCACGAGTTTGACACTCCCTACAAGCGTCACGAGCATTGGGTCTGGAGCATTTTACGGATGTGGAGGGCTGACCAGTTTTGTCATCCCGCCTAATATTATGACCATTTCGCCCGGGTTATTTACCAGTTGTGTGGGGCTTACGAGTCTGATCATTCCGCCTGCCGTCACCACCATCGGCGGCTTCGCTTTCCAATCGTGCCGTGGTCTTACCAGCATTCAAATCCCCGCAGGAGTGATTAGTATTGGCTCGAAAGCCTTTGATTCGTGCAGCTCGCTCACTGCCATCGCGGTGGACGCAGACAACACCAATTACAACAGTGTGGCAGGATTTTTGACAAACTACGGACAAACCACGCTGCTGGTTTGTCCCCCAGGGAAAAGTGGTGAAATCACCATCCCCTCGGGCATCACCAGCATTGGACCTTCTGCCTTTCTAAACTGTACGAAGGTAATAGGTGTCACGTTTCCGGTCACTTTCACGATGAGCATTGGGGATTCAGCCTTTAAAAGCTGCACCGCTCTGACCCGTGCGAATTTTATGGGTAAGGCCCCAACCATGGGTTCAACGGTGTTCTTTGCCACGGCCAATGGTTTTACAATCTATTATCTTTCAACGGCGATCGGTTTCACCTCCCCGACCTGGTTTGGCTATCCGTCCGTCAGCATGGAAGATAACACGGGTCCGCTTGCCTCATGGTTGACATCAAAGGGTTTGCCTACTTTCGCCGATCTTCAGTCCGATACCAATGGTGACGGTGTCAATCTGCTCATGGCCTATGCCCTGAATCTCGAACCTGCTCAGAACCTGAGCAATGCGATCCCTCATGCGACAGTCAATGCGGGCCAAATGAGCCTGAGCTTTTATGCCGGGGCGGTCGGAGTCACCTACGCCGTGCAATGCAGCTCGGACATTGTGCACTGGAGCACAGCTGGCGTCAGTTATTCGAATGTCGGTGAGGTCCGGACAGCAACCGCTACGCCCTCTGGTTCAAGCTGCTTTATGCGTCTCGCCGTGAGTTATTGAGAGGGTGTAGGATTAGGCTCTGCTTCTTGAGATACTTCACCCTCGCGATGCAGGGCGGTGCGATCCCGGGGGGGGCTACCCTACGCGATCATGTTTAAAAAGAAGCTTTAGATTCGTTCAATATTTGTAAAAACTTATTGAGTTGTTCTGGCCTTTAAGGTAGAAAAAGCCGTTGAGAGACTTGATTTTAGCCAAGAAACTCCGGTTAAAACCCCGTTTAACGCAACAAAAAATGGTTAGAGTATCTCCGCTAACCCTTATAAAAAAAGGGAAATTTTGTCATGACAGCTAAGATTGTCTTTCGTTCAAAAATCACTAAAGATTTTTCTTGTTAAGTTTCCTTAAAATTTTAGTATATCCCCAAGGTTAAGCCTTAAAGAGCTTCAAGCAGTCCTTCAGAAAATATGAAACTTGGATCGATCATCACCGGATTTGCCTGTCTCGCCCTCTCGGGTGTGGCGGGTGCCGCCCGCTTGATGGATCGCATGTCAATGGTTCACGAGCGCTTTCTGGAAGATCGGCGCGAAGCATTGCCATCGCTGAGTGATCCATTCGGCGTGCCAGCATCGGCGCGGGTGGTGTTGGAAAATCCCCGGACCAAATTTCAGTCGGCCTTTCCATGGAAGCGCAATGTGACTGCCACGATTTTCTGGGTTGGCGAGCTGCCCACGGAAAACAACCCCACTCCAAATACAATGAGTGCCTGGGATCAAAACTGGCAGTCTAATTTCGGCGGCTATGATCGGCCGGACCATCGCGAAGGTTACCTGCCCGCAGGTTTTACTCCATCGCTCAATCCATTTTACGTCGCGCTGCCATACAACGACGTGGCCAAAGGCGGCGTGCATCGCCCTGAGGCCAGCCAAGTCATTCCCTGGTTCTGGGAAAGTTATCGTGGTGACGGCATCTCAGTCTGCAAGGGCCGGTGGGTCGCCATTCATCATGAGGGCAAGGTTTGCTACGCCCAGTGGGAAGACGTCGGTCCCTTTGAGACTGATCATTGGCAATACGTTTTCGGCAACGAGTCCGCGCGCCCGAATCGCAATCAATCGGCCGGGATCGATCTTAGCCCTGCCGTTCGCGATTTCTTGCAGCTCCGCAGCGGGGAAACGGTCGAGTGGCGCTTCGCGAACGAGCGTGAGATTCCCAAAGGCCCATGGCGCAACTGGTCTCGCGATGGAGCCCTGCCGCAACGCTGAAAATTCACCCCTAGACAACTGCTGTCACAACCCCTAACCCCGATCCAAACGACCCCACCCGTCACTTGCATCAATTAACTCCTTCCTGAAGAGCGATCTGTCCCGATCGTTCCTCAGGCGGCCCGGATCGGGATTCTGTCCCGAATGGGCATGGTTCATCGAGAAACTCTCGTTGCCCCCTGCCCTTGCCCGAACCGGGCCGCTCGTCTCTCAAAAGTAGTCCCGCTTTTGAGATCCCAGACGGGAGGATTTTCCAGACATCCCACCCTTACAACCAGCCATGAAAACCAGCCAATGGGCAGCCGTATCGGCCGCCGTTATCGCCGTGGGCACCTTTGTGCCATCTCGCGCTTACTCCCAATCCACACCATCGGTCCCGGTGGGATCGCTCTCGGCCTTTCCCACGGTCGTACAGACCGGGACCAAGCCGACCTTAACTTGGTCGATCAGCTACCCAAGCGAAGTCAAAACCGTCGTCACCGTGGGGCCGACCGGAACGGTCACCCCCAAAGTGGATCTTTACGTGGATCTCCGGGTGTTAGGAGCATATATCGGAGATGGAACGAGCACCGGTTGGTATATGGTGCAAGCCGACCGAAAGGTGGAGAATGCCACCACTTTTACCCAGTTTTTCAGTGGTAAACAGACTTCGGTCAATCCCTCGACGGTTTACTATACCCAGCTCGTTCATGCCTCTCGTCCTCTTGATATCCGAGGCCGCGTCGCATCATCTAGCAGTTCAAGCCCAACCGCGTGGCAGGCCTATTATTCGACCGGCACGACAACCCAAAATGTAAGAGCCCTCGTTAGCGGCGACGTGCCGCCGAGCTACGTGCCGGCCTTTTCGAACCAAGCGACGATTAAAAGCGTTCTCACCGGTTACATCGACGCCAGCGGTAAAATTAAGATCGGCCCTATGGATGTCATCTTCCTCTTCGAGCTATGGGGTACGGATTACACCCAATCGTATTTCGACATGCAGGACCTTGTTGTCCTTGCCACCTTCCGGACCTCCTGAACCTCACTCGCCATGAAAAACTATCTAACGAACGTGATTTCAGATCAGCTTGGCAAGGCAGCAGTTTTCCTCCTTTTGGCAAGCACTCTATCCGCAGAAAATGCTCCCGTCCCACCCGTTTCAAAAATGCGGGACGCGGCGACATCGGATGATCTCGTGTTGAAATTTCGCGCTGCCGAGCAGCAGGATCCGACGCGTCACATGAAAATTTCGAAGCTGCCCGATCCTTCAAAGGTCAACCAGCCCGAGAGTCTGCTCGGGACTTCCGACATTATTTGTTACGGTGGCGTGGCAGTCCTCGTCCCTAAGCGTGCGATCCTTCAACTTCCGCCAAAACTCGCAGAGCGCCTGAAGTTTCAAGCCGGTTGCCAGTTTGTGAGTTGGGCCGACTTCTATGCAGCTAACCGAGGCTGGATCACCACCGTCGAGGTAAGCCGCGTGCAGGCTGAGGGGAATATGGACTTGGAAAATAAAACCCATGAAAGAATCTCTAAAAGTAATAATCTAATCGTCGCGACATATCTAACTGGTCCCATTTCAGTTCTTCCTCTGAAAGTCCCTGCAGTAACCATTGCCCAATCAAATCCATGAAAAATCTATTACAACGAATTCTCTGCCTTTTGATTTCAGGTGTTTCCTGTGCTTCCGCGCTTACTTACACCAATTATATCCGCCAGACTCAAATGCCAGCTGGAGTGACTTGGGATGCTTCAGCGACGGTAGCAGCGAGCGGCAGCCAATTATCGTCACTCGCAATCAATCCTGGTGGAGCAAGGTTTGACCTGTGGACCATTGATTCTTCATCTCCAGTAAAGGAATATCTACTGAATACCAAGTATGTAAGTTCCTATGTCCCTGTCGCTGACGTGGTGGTTCGTTCTGAAGATCCCTATACTGTGATTCCCAGAACCCGCGCGGATCGGCCTTTTTATGTGGATGTGACAATCTCTGGTCTCCTTAGCGGCGCTACCGATCCAGATCCTTCAAAGAGTGTGACCTTCCTCCGCCATACCCAATCCTATGGAACGACAGGCACGGGTATCGGGATTGATAGATCGCAGGCGACTTTGTATTCGCAAGCGACCATCGCGCAGAATGGCAAGCAAACTCTGACCTACACGTTGAGTATGATCGCTGGAGCGAATCGTGCGAAGCTCCGCGGCGAGGAGCGTTTTTCGGTGTATTCGTTAGAAGATTACCAAGCACCGGCATCCACTCTCGATTCGATGTATATTCAAATCTGGCCAGTTGCGGACGGTAGCATTGCCGGAATCACTAACGGACAACTGATCCGTAATGTCATGCCACAACTCACCGTGACGATGAATGATTTGTATCCTTCATCGAGTACTTATTTGCAAGCTTACAAAGGCAATCCCGTCTTGGGAACGACAGGAGTCATTTTGCCGTGGTCGTTAAACCACAGTGATTCCGTTCCCGTTTCTGCGGTCAATCTGGTGAGCGGTTACGACAATTTTTTTGATTCGGATGGCCGCTGGACGATTGAGCTGCTCACCGTGACCCCTTTCGGCATCGACCGTCTAGCAGTTGTCTCTTTCGATTTGGATCGATACATTTATGTCAATGGCTCTGTGACCACGATCGAGTGATTCCAGACTTCTCTTATTCCTTCGGCACGGGTGCTTTCAGCTCTGCCAATAACTCATTCCGGAAATTGTCATTACGATATATCAGGGAAAATCTAGCAACTTTGGTTTTCCGCAACAAGTCCTCTTCCTCTGTGAAAGCCAGCAGGAGGAACAAACCTTTTACTGGTTCCCGATGAAACGATTGAGTCCGCGTTACAAATTGATCCTCCACCACCCGTTGTTGCTGGTTGGTGAGGAGCGGGCCTTGTTCCTGGATGATCTGCTTGCGCAGCGTTTGAAACCGGGTCTCCATCAGATCGGCAGAAGCCTCCGGGTCGACGTAATGCACCGTCAATTCGTAGAGTTTTCCGCTGAGAAAACGGCCCTCCACCGCTCCCGCTTGACTGTCCGGCAAAAACCCTTTTTTCGGCTCGATTTTGAGAATCCGCATTGCGGGTTGATCTCCGGGCAGAGAAATGTTAACATCCAGCAAATGTCGAGAGGCCCATGTAATCAATTTTTCAGGAGAGTCGCCCCAATGCAGACCAAAGGGCGGCTCAAGCAAAGCTTGGGCGCTTGCTGGGCAAAGTATCAAGCCGAGGCCTCCGACCGCCAGTGCCCAGTTGCGAAAACGCTTCCACATGGCCGGAGTTTCCATGGCTTCCGCCGCATTCGCAAGGCGCGATCGCTCCGTTGGGGCTTTGTTTTGATCGAGGCGATGGTGTCTCTTTCCATGCTGACTCTGATCGGGCTCTGCATGTTCAAGCTTTCTCTCAATATCCTTCTCCCTAGGCAGTGGGTGTTAGGGCAGGTGATCACGGATGCCTATATGGGCTACGAACGTGCCTACGCTGAACGGATTCCTTTTGAAAACCTCGTGGCCAGTGATTCACCGTGGCCCATTTATCCCACGAAAACAACCACGACAGGGGTCGAAATCGGCCGTTTGCCAGGCAACGTCGCCGTCATGGGCACCGTCGTTCGCACTCGTTACGCAGATGATAACAATTATCCGATCGATGGCGGGACCGGCACCACGACGAGCAACCCGGCGGCCATGAAAGTCTGGAAAGTCCAGAGCGTGCTCACCTATAAAATCGGCAACAAAAATTACGCCAAATCCCGAACCGTTCTGCGATCACAATGAAACCGGGCTCCCATGACCTGCGCAGAGGCTTCACGCTGATCGAACTTTCCGTCGGCATCATGGTGGGGATGGCGGTTTGTGCGATGGTGTTAGCACTGTTTAACCAACAAGCGACGTTCTTGAAAATCTACAAGGCACAGAATTTCCTCACTGAGGAAGCTCCGGTGATCAGCAACTACGTCGGTCGTTTGGTGGGGAGAGCCGATCGCTTCCGCTTGCACGATAATCTAGCAGATGCGCTTTCTAACGTGCGCCCCCGCACGACCCCCTCGCCCGTGGTGGTTCTGAATTTCCGCCTGCCGGATGGAACGGTGCGCGCCTCGATTCTATCGTTTGCCAACCTTGGTAGCGGCAATGCACTTTACTATTATGTTGTACCGACTAGCGGCGTTTTGAGCACCCCTCAGTGGGCCATTTCCAAGAAAGCGAGCAACGTCGCTTTCTTGATGTCTGCGGGGATCCTTCAGATGAAACTAACCGGGCCTGCGAACGAGGTCATCACGTATTCGGGATCCATGCAGCAATGAAAACTTCCTCGCGCAAACGCTGGAAATCCGGCTTTATCTCCTACCTGTTAGTCATCACCACCGGAACGATTCTGACGTTGCTGATGATCTATGCGTATAAGAGGGCAATCCTTGGCAGAGATGTACAAAGAGAAGTCCAATTGCGCGTCGATTATGCCGAAAAGGAAGATACCATTCTGCGCTCAATCGTGGCAATCACGCCGAACCGGGCAATGCGTGCGATGCAGAGTGGCTCCAGCGCGAGCAGCACTGCGAGCGATCCCTTGCGCTGGCAGAATATATTCACTGAGGCGCTCGTGCTGGCCAATGCAGGCACCTCGATTTCCAGTGGGCTCGCCACCTCGTTGAATATTACGAATCTGAGAAGCGGTAATACAGGTGATTCTGCGTTAGCCAATCCTAGCCAGATTTTCGCAGCGATTCCGCCCGATTCCGGCTATATTTCTGTGGGCAATAACCGCAGTCTTGGGGCAGGTTATCCTCCTGCGCTCAACGTGAGCGACACCGCGACTGCCACCAGTGATCTCACCTATCCGATCATTTCATCCAAGAAGATCTACGGCGCGCTGGCTCAGACCGATCTGAATTCCCCCACATTAAATGGCGATAATACCGTGGGATATGGCGTTTCCACCACCACCTATCCGAATTTCAATCGTCTGGAATATCCGCAAATCAATTTCGGCTATGCCACGCCGGGAAGTGCTTTTGTTGCCAAGCGCAATTGGTGGGCTTTTTCGGTGGATCTGGCTGATGCGGATAATGACAAGAGCCTGGTGGCGCTCTCGAAACGCAATTATGTGCTTTCGATTTACGAGATTCCCTCTCAGTTAGCGATTTCGGCCTCTTCTTTCATGTCACTTGGCCAATATGCCTCAGGTGATGCTTGGCAGAACACCACCATCACGGGTGGAATCTTTGCCGGGAAAGCCGCCGTGACGGGAACCACTGCGATTAGTGCCTTGGCCAGCCGCCGGAGCATGGCATTGTCCACTAACACAACGGTGGGTGGCCAAAGTTTCGCCTCCAGTCCATTTACGCCAGGCACTCGTGAAACCTATCAGCTCACCACGGGCTCGTTTTTTCCCGTTTCACTCGCATCCGAAAGTGGCCGTGCTGCCTTCATCCCGATCAACCGTGGCGCCGATTTCTTCGATCGCCTCACGCACTCTGCTGAGTCCAGCGTGCTGTCCTCGACCACATGGAACAATTACTCTGTTGGAGCCCTGCAATGCGCGATGCAGCTAGATATTACGAAAAGGACGAGTTCCACCAACAGCACACCGACCGAATTTCGTTTTACTTATCTCAAGGCAGGTGTCCGCACGAACCTTGTTATCCCCCTCGCAGCCGCGCCGGAAGCCGGTCTAACACCGGGATATATCTACTGCGCTATTGAAGGTGCTAGCTATAACTTCGGGACCAGCGTTGTGGATGTGGCTTATGGTAAAAATAGCTCGTTTGCCTTCCAAACGGCGGTCACTGGCACCATCACTTTCAACAACACTCGTTTTGGCGATCCACTGGTCGGGGTGCAAAAATTCGGTTATTACAAACCCAGTTACCCCTTCGAGGTGAAATCCCTGCCCTCAGGAAAAATCTGCGTCGCGGTCTATCCTAAGCGCTTTCCCGCCTTCCTAGCCTTGTTAGGCGCGGACAGCACCGCAGTGAACAATTCATTGGTCGTCAACGTGGACTACACCGCTGCCACTGGCAGTATTCTGTTAAGTAAGCCTTCGATCCCCTGCGTGGAATCTGAATATGGTGTGATTTTGAAAGAATGTGATAACCTCACTACCTTCACCAAAGGTTTTTCCCTCGTCACCAATCTGCGGCTCTATATCGGTGATGATTTTAACACCACACTTTTTAAAGATGCGTCTCCAACCATTGGCGTCCCAGCAGGATATACCGGCACTGCCGCCACTTATTATCCGGCGTGCTCGTTGTTTGCTCCGGAAAAACGCTACGGTGTGGATACTGACCCCTATGCAATCAACTTTAGTGGGCAAATCGGCTCTCTGGCCAGCGATACGGATGCGAACCCAGTGCGCCCACTTGATTCGAAAAACAGCAGTGGTGTGGCATTTGCCTCCACCAATATCAAAGTAAACCTCAAGCCGATCACTCACCCGGCGGACCTGCCACCGATCTATATGATGAATTGGCTGGTGCTCATTGAAGAGCGGCGTAAGGAGTATATTAATTACTAACGGAAATTATTCCTCGACGTAGAGGATGCGTCCGCAGTCTTCGCACTGGGTGATTTCTTTGCCTGTTTGGGCTTTCATCACGGTCGAGGCGATAAGTTTCATGTGGCAGCCCTCGCATTTTCCATCGCGAAGAGGAGCAATCGCTAAGCCGGCCTTGGTTTTCATGAGACGATTATAGAGTGGAATGATTTCCTCCGGCACTAACAGCACTAGCTTTTCGCGCTCGGCGGTGACTTCGGAGCGGTCTGTTTGCGTCCGTGCGTGGCGTTCCGCGATGGAAGCGAGATCTTCCTCTACCAGCTTGCGCGTCTGAGACAGGGCTGCTTCCGCCGCCTTTTGCGCGTTGCGGAAAGTATCCACCTCATCCATCGCTTCGAGTTCCTTGGTCTCAAAATCATCGAGATCTTTTTCGTAACGCACAATTTCATGCCCGAGCGCCTGAAACTCATCGTTTTTGCGAGTTTCAAATTGTTGCAATTTCAGTCGTTTGATCGTCGTCCGGCGGGTCTCGGCATCGAGTTCGATCTTTTTCACGCGCAGTTCACAATCGAGCAATGCCTGATGGGCTTTGGCCAAGGCCGCCTCGTCTCCCGCCAGCTTCGCCTTCGCCCGCGCTTCGTCCTGAGGCAGTTTTTCGAGATCTTTGGCGAGCGCCAATAAACGGCGGTCACGGTCCTGGAGAATCAACAACGCGCGGACTTCATTTTGCATGCCTGTTGGGTAAACGGCCCGCCCCGTCACCGCAAGCCCTCTGTCGTTATTTCAAATTTCAAATATCAGACATCGGATGGCGCCATTGCTCCCGTGCTCTGAAGGGAAAAATAAGATGCGGGTTGAAAAACCACTGACCTCCGTTCACGTTCCGCTCATGTCCGTCGAGCGCCTCCCGATTGCCCAATACGCGATGGCCCTCGCCCACGTGGCCAGCCTGCGCTCGGAGGATCCCTACCGAAAAGTGGGGGCTGCGGCGCTAGATTTTGATAACCGGGTGATTGGCACCGCCTACAATGGCCTCGCCCCCGGATTTAACCCACCGCCCGGATTTTGGGATGATCGCGAGGCCCGCCAGAAATTCATGCTTCACGCGGAGGTGAATCTAACGAGTTTGTTCCGCCGGGGAGAAGCAAAAATCGTGGCGACGACGACAATGCCTTGCACCTCCTGCATGCAGACGCTCTGCGCGTATGGAATCAAGGAAATCTATTACCACGAAATCTATCATATTTCGGAGGCCCCAGAAATCGCAGCGCTCTACGATGTGAAACTGGAGCGCATCACCGACTACCCGCAAGTAGTCTAACGGAACTGGGAGTGGATTTCGCAAGCTCTCCCGTCGCCGAAGAATTGCCAAAATGAATTTCGTGGTCCATGAGAGGAAAACCTTGCTCGCCGACCTTCCCTTCACCCGGCGACCATCCACATGGCGCGCTTGCGATGAATGGGCATGGTGACTACATTGTTTGGGAGATTTGTGAAATCGAGCATTTTGAGTCCGATTTCCTGAGTTCTCGTGATGTGGCTAGTTGACAAGCGCGTGAGGGCTTAGGCACTCTATCCCAGACATAGCAATGGTAATCGCCATTCTGCCGCCCAAAACTCCACCTCTAAGGACTCAAAGCCCAGTGTTTTCAAACGAAGATTATCTTGCTGAATTGCTCACCGAAGCCGACATGGTCAGCGCTGAACAAGTGGCCCAAGCGCGGAGCGCTCTTTCAGGAGGTGAGACGATCATCGAGCATTTGTTGGCTCATAGTGTCCTAACGCAGGAGAACGTGGGGAAAACTCTAGCAGCCAACGCGGGGATTCCATTCATTCGACTCTCTGATGTGGCGTTTGATCCTAGAATCACGGAGTCAATTCCCGAAGATAAAGCGAAGCGGTACCGTGTGATCCCCGTGCAAGACGATGGCCAATCGCTCACCGTGGCCTTGGCGGATCCTTTAGATTTTGAAATTCTCGATAGTCTCCCACACGTGATCGGGCGGGAATTGCACTTGGTTTGCGTCACCTATCAGGATATCCAAGATCATCTCAAGCAGTTCTATCACTCGGATGAAGCACCTGTTTCTGGCGGTGCGGGCGATGGCTACTCCGTGATGGGCGGTGACGCGGAAGCAGGCGTGGCGGGGGATGATGCGCCGATTATTCGGCTCGTGATGCAAACCCTCACGGAAGCTTTCCGTCTCCGAGCATCGGACATTCATATCGAGCCTTTGGAGACCTCGGTGCGAATTCGCTATCGCCTGGATGGTAAATTGGTCCACGTGGATACCCACCCGAAAAAACTTTTACCCGCCATCATCGCTCGTTTGAAGGTGATGAGCGGCACGATGTCGATCGCGGAAAAACGCCTTCCTCAGGATGGCCGGATCCAGTTGAAAATGGGTGAGAAAGAAGTGGACCTCCGGGTATCATCGGTCCCATCTAACCACGGTGAGTCGATCGTCATGCGGATTTTGGATAAAACGGCACTGCTCCTCGGACTGCCGGAGCTAGGGTTTTTCTCGGATGATCAAATTGTTTTCGAAGGCCTTCTCGGTTTGCCAGACGGCATTCTGCTAGTCACGGGCCCTACCGGTTCTGGAAAAACCACGACGCTGTACGCCTGTCTCAATGTCATTAACAAGCCGGACAAAAAGATTATCACCGTGGAAGATCCGGTCGAGTATGAGCTGCCTGGTATCAACCAGGTCATGGTGAAGGCGGACATCGGCATGACGTTCGCCGCCGCCCTCCGCGCCATGCTACGGCAAGCGCCTAACATTATTATGATCGGGGAAATCCGGGATGCGGAGACCGCGAACATCGCGATCAACGCCTCACTCACGGGGCACTTAGTTTTCTCTACACTCCACACAAACGATGCGCCCTCGGCCGTTGCCCGTCTCGCGGATATTGGGGTGAAGCCATTCCTGATCGCCTCTGCGGTTCGCGCGGTGCTGGCCCAGCGCCTTGTGCGGAAACTCTGCCCGATTTGCAAGGGCCCCGCCGAGCTCACGGATAAGGAAATGCGTGCGTTGTCTCTCGACACATCCCGCATGGCGGAAGCGACGATCTTCGGTCCTGTGGGTTGTGAAAAATGCCGTGGTAACGGTTTCAAAGGCCGAATGGGTATTTTCGAAACCTTCCTCATCGATGACGAGGTCCGCACGATGATCAACACCGGACTGACCACTACGCAACTCCGCCGTAGAGCGCGTGAACTTGGAATGCGCACGCTCCGTGAGGACGGCATCCGCAAAGTGCTTTCCGGCCTCACTTCCGGCTCGGAGGTCGTTCATGCCACTATGTCAGATCTTGATTGATCGTTCTAAAATTTGACCTAACCGAAAACCCTCTCGCTTTTCCGTCCCATGGACAATCAACAGATCATTGAACTTTTTCAATCGCGCGGCCTCATCGATGCTGCGCTCGCCCAGGATATTCTCGCGGAGGTCGGCCACAGCGGCAAGGAGATCGCCGAAATTCTAGCAGATTTCCAAGTCATCCAGAGTCGCGATGATATCTGGCCGGTCGTCGCCTCTGAGCTGGGTGCCAGCATGGTCGATTTGCGGGACTGGACGCCCCCGGAAGCCTTGCTTGCGTTGGTGCCAGCAGGCACGGCCCGTCTGCATGGTGCCTTACCTGTAAATTTCGATGAGACTGGCCTCTATGTGGCCCTCGTTGATCCTCTGAATCCGCAGACGCCGGAAGATCTGCGTTTCGCCCTTGGCCGTGAGATCAATGTGGTCGTCGCGCCGGATTACCTCGTGGAAGCGAAGATCAACGAGTGTTACGGTGGCGAAGGCAAAGCGATGGAAGACATCCTCAGCCAGCTCGAAATCGGTGGTGGCGGGGGTGATAACATGAGCGCCGCAGACCTAGAATCTGAGGCGAACTCCGCGCCGATCATCCGCTACGTCGATCTCGTTCTTTATCAGGCGATCAAAGAAAAGGCATCGGACATTCACTTTGAGCCGTTTGAAAAAGATTTTAAAATCCGCTACCGGGTGGATGGAGCGCTTTATGAAATGGCACCGCCGCCGATCCACCTCGCCGGGCCGATCATTTCGCGAGTGAAGGTCATGTCTAACATGAACATCGCGGAGCGTCGTATTCCTCAAGACGGGCGGATCGTCAAACAAGTCGGCGATAAGCAGGTGGACATGCGCGTTTCCTCGCTGCCCACCCACCATGGCGAGTCCATCGTGCTCCGGGTGCTGGACCGTTCTTCTGTTAATCTCTCGCTTGAAAACCTCGGCCTCACGGATCATATCTATAACTACATCACCGAGACGATCGAGAAACCGAACGGAATTTTCATTGTCACTGGTCCCACAGGCGCGGGGAAAACCACCACGCTGTATGCCGCTCTTCGTCGCATTAATACCATTGATGCGAAGCTTCTAACGGCCGAAGACCCGGTCGAGTATGACATCGACGGCATCATCCAAATTCCGATCAACGATGCCATTGGCCTCGATTTCCCACGCGTCCTCCGCGCCTTCCTGCGGCAGGACCCGGACCGGATCATGATTGGGGAAATGCGCGACAAGGAAACCGCGACCATCGGCATCCAGGCTGCTCTTACAGGTCACTTAGTGCTCTCTACCCTCCACACCAATGATGCCCCTGGGGCAGTGACGCGTCTTGTGGACATGGGCTGCGAGCCGTTCCTCGTTTCCGCCTCGCTTGAAGGGATTCTCGCCCAGCGCTTGGTGCGGACGATTTGTAAGGAGTGCAAAACTCCCTACGAGCCAAACGAATCGATTCTCAATCAACTCGGCATCTCCGCGCACGAGCTAGGCGACAAACAATTCTTTACGGGTGCCGGTTGCGAAGTCTGTGGACAAAGTGGCTACCGTGGCCGCCGTGGACTTTATGAGTTGCTCAATATCACCGATCCCATCCGCGAGCTGATTACCTCGCGGGCTCCATCCGTTGTGTTAAAGCAGAAGGCAGTCGAGCTCGGCATGAACACACTGCGCGAAGATGGTCTGCGTAACATCTATCTTGGAACCACCACTATCGAGGAAGTCCTTAAATATACTTAATGATTTTTATCTAATTACTTCCGTCCACACGTTCTTCGTATTAACGATATTCACTTAGATTCTTTACACTTCACTTTTAAATCTCCAAAAAACTTCACCACCATGGCAAATTTCCAATACTCCGCACTCGACGCTAAAGGCGAACAGACCACCGGAACCGTGTCCGCTGCGAGCGAGACAGAGGCGGTCCAGCAGCTGCGTGCCAAAGGTCTCTACCCCACCCAGATCAACGAGGAAGGGAAGGGGGCAAAAGGCAAAAGTGCTCCTGCGAAATCCGCCGTTAAAGGAAAAGCCAAGGCTAAGCCCACCGCCAAAGGCCGCACCGGTGGCAGCATCAAGCCGAAGAGCCTGATGATTTTCACTCGTCAGCTCGCGACCCTTATCGATTCCGGCCTGCCCCTCCTCCGCAGCCTCACCGTGCTTGAGAAGCAGGAGCCGAATCCGGTACTGAAAGCAACGGTTAGCGCCCTCGCCGAAAACGTGCAAGGTGGCTCCACCTTCTCCGAGTCGCTCGCCCAACACCCGAAGATTTTCAACAAGCTCTATGTAAATATGGTCAAGGCCGGGGAGCTGGGCGGTGTTCTTGAAGTCGTGCTTAACCGTCTCGCCGAGTATCAGGAAAAGGCGCAAAAGCTCAAAAACAAGATCGTTTCCGCGATGGTTTATCCGGTCATCGTCATGTTTATCGCCGTGGCCATCTTGGTTTTCCTGATGATTTTCATCGTCCCGAAATTTCGTGAAATGTTCAGCAACGCGGATTCAGAACTGCCGCTGATTTCGAAGATTGTCTTCGGTATGTCCGAGTTCTTCTTGGCGAATCCGCTCTACGTGCCGAACGTGGTTTTCGTCTTCATCATGTTCGGCATCGGGGTCTTCCTGTTTAACATTTGGGGCAGCACTTCCGGGGGGCGGAAAGCGATCGATCACATGAAGCTGAAAATGCCGATTCTCGGTGACATTCAACGCAAGAGCGCCGTTTCTCGCTTCTCGCGGACGTTGGGCACGCTCGTCACTTCCGGTGTGCCGATCCTTCAGGCGCTTAACATCACCCGCGACACCGCAGGGAACGTGGTCATCTCTGAGGCCATCGAAAAAGTCCACGAAGCCGTTAAGGAAGGTGAAACCATCGTCACGCCTCTCCAAGCCTCCGGCGTCTTTCCAAACATGGTCATTTCGATGGTGGACGTGGGTGAGGAAACCGGACAGCTCCCGGAAATGCTGCTCAAGGTCGCCGACGTTTACGACGATGAAGTCGATAACGCAGTCACTGCATTGACCTCAATTCTTGAGCCCATCATGATCGTGATTCTGGCTCTCATCGTCGGTGCGGTTGTATTTGCATTGTTCCTACCATTGATTAAGATGATCTCGACGATGGGTAATCAGTAATTCGCTGACTCTCTTAAAGTTCGTCCAAAACCCAAGGATCATGAAAAGCAATTCACGCAAGGGCCTAGCCGCTTTCACTCTCGTCGAGTTGATGGCCGTCATCACGATCATCGTCATCCTCGCAGGCCTCGTGGTGGGTGGGCTGGGCTACGTTTCTGAAAAACAGGCGTCGTCGAAAGCCAAAGTGCAGATCGCATTGCTTTCGAAGGCGATTGAGGAATACAAACTTGATATGGGTAAATATCCCGGGATTGATCCTGACTCGCGGGCTGATGGGAAAATCAGCTCACAGCTCTATGATAAGCTTTTTTACGAGGGCTTGGAATTCAGCGATAATCCTAGCAGGACGGATACTCCTACGGATCCCAAAGCAACGAAGATCTATCTGGCTGACCTCGATCCGAGAACTACGAAGCAAGGTTGGGTAGCAACAAACACAACGGCGAAGGCTGGAGAGCCCATTCTAGACCCTTGGGGTAATCAATATCTTTATCGTAAGGGGAAAAGTGCGATGAATCCCGATTTCGACCTTTGGTCAGCGGGTAAGGATGGGAAGACTAAAACAACAAATACGGCGGACGATCTCAGCTCGGTGGACATGCGCGACGACATCCGGAACTTCTAAGTGCCTGCCGGAATTTTTCCCGGTGATTCGAAATTGCAAAAAGCCCGCCCATTCGGCGGGCTTTTTTGATATTTATGCCACCGGCCACTCGCCACGATCTTCCAGCAGTCTGCGGAGGAATAATCGGTCGATTTGGTCCTTCTCCCGAAAGGTCTGCTTGGTTTTCCACAACAGGACGGGCGAGGCGAATGGAATGGTGACTCCATCCACCACCACGGGGCTGATCAAATGCTTTGCGGACTCGTAATCATGACCGCAGGCTTTGGCCATGAGATCCACGGTGATCTCGTCGCAGACTCGGATTACCACGAATTCCGCGACTTCACCCGGTCGAAGTTCTTTGGCCGCACCGTCCGGTAACAACGAAAGCACTTCGAGAACCTTTCGTTCGTTGGCCTCTCCCGTTTCGATCAGGAGATCAATATCCTCGGTGTTTCGCGTGAATCCATGAATGTTGATGGCCATGCCGCCAACGACGATGTAGTTGACGCTTCTTTGGTTCAGTTCGCGGCAAATTCCGACCAAGTCGCCCATCAACGGCGGCCGGGTGCGTTCCGTATCATCAGGTTCGTCTTCCATTCGTCGAATTCTTCCATGCTCTTGAAACGATGAACTCCCTTCGGAAAAGGTAGTCCGACCCACAAGCGTTGAAAATTCCGCTGGAGCCAGTCGAATTGTTCCCAGTCTCCTTCGCCGCTTGCGGGTGGCGGTCGGCGCTTGCCGACCACCTTGGCCCTTGGATCTCCCGATTCAATTAATTCATTCACGACGGGATCGTAACTCATCCAACGATGCCTGGCGAGCGGTGTTTTCTTGGGATTTTATGAGCTTCTCGAGTTTGAATCTTCTCGACGCCAGGCGCTCCGGCGGGCTTGCTTCTCTCAACCACATGAGCGAAGAAACAGCATCCTCCCCCGAAATTTCCCCGAATCCAGAAGCCGTGAGCGCGCCGCGTGTCCGCCGAGTTTCCACTCCACGGCCCAAGAAAGTCGCCAAGGCGGCTCCTGCGGAAGAACCCGCCGCTGACATTCCCAGCATTCCCTTTCCTTCGTCGTCCGCGCCTGACCGCGATGACGATGATTCGGAAGCTCCATCCCGGGCAGGTGGCGAATGGCCCGAGCCCGAGTCTGAATCCGCCGGTGGCAGCCAATCCCAGTCGGAAGGCGGCCCGAAACGCAAGCGCCGCCGCCGCAAAGGCAAAGGCCAGTCCGCCGCACCGCAGAATGGTGGCGGGCATGCCACCGAGGAGGTTTACACAATTGCCACGCCGGAGTCAGTGAAATCTGCCGATGTTCCCCAACAGCCTCGTCCCGCGCCGCAGCCTCAACAGCCGCAACGCCCGAAAGTGGACCCGGAGCTTCTCACCAAGATGGCGTGGAAAATCTATCTGGCAGAGGTCAGCGAAGAAGGAGTCGCCCTCATCGGTGACAACGACGCGAAGGATCTCTCCCGCCGCTGTTTCCGCCTAGCGGAAATTTTCATCGAAGAACAATCGCGCCGCCGTTAGGAAATTTCAAGGAGTGTGGTTATTATGCCCATGCGCGACTTTCCAACACTCCAGAAATCCGCTGGCAAAATCCTCCGGGCGATTGGCGATCCAAGTTTCGATTTCCGCAATCGGAAACCACATCGCGGTGTCGATTTCCGCGCTTGGAAAGCGCAGGCTTCCATCATGAAACGTGCGGAAAAGCCGTATGTGCTCCCACCCGGTTGCTTCCGAGGGGGCGATGCGGGTGATTTCCTCGGGCGCCGAATTCACGACGATCCCCATTTCCTCCTCCAGCTCGCGGATGGCAGCCGCCGGATAATCTTCCCCGGCATCGAGATGCCCGGAAACGCTGGAATCCCAAACGCCTGGGTGCGCGTCCTTCAGCAAGGAGCGCTTTTGCAAAAGCAGATCGCCACGTTTGTTAGAAACAAAGATATGGACCGCGCGGTGTAGCATTTTTTGCGCATGCACCTCGCCTCGCGTCGCCTGACCGATGACGACGTCGTTTTCATCCACCACATCAAAGATCTCACCTGCCTTCTGTGGCAGGTCCTTCAGCGGATGGGGATCGTAAGCACGTGTTAGATCCACCCACTGGCTCAAGGTCAGCTCCTCGCCGCGGACCGTGGCTGATAGATTCAGTCCGCTGGAAATTTCCTCCCACGCAGGCTCGTCTGGCATTTGTTTTTTCAACTGCTTCCGCCGCTGCGCGAAGCCGCGCCGGATCAGTTCGTCGAAGAGCCGGTAATCAAACGGCGGCAATCCCGAGGTTCTCGGCCGCAGCACCGCCACCGCAGAATCGATCGTCGGCCGTGGATAGAACGCCTCGGGCGGCACGGTTCGAAGCGGCTCGACCTCCCAATTCGCCTGCGTCCGCAGTGAGAGAATGCCATAATCTTTCGTCCCCGGTTGCGCGGCGAGGCGCGTGATGACTTCCTTTTGTAACATGATCACCGCCCGCTCGAAAGGATGCGGGCGGCTCAGTAAATTTTTCATGATCGCACCGCCGCACGAGTAAGGCAGGTTTCCTAAGAATTTGAGTTTTCGGTATTTGAAAAGCGTCCGGCCATCGAATTTCGCGCCATCTGCATGGTGCACTTCCACGCTTGGATCGTCCTTGAAACGCTCCCGCAGGGCACCCGCCAGCCGGCCATCGAACTCGATGAGAATTAGGCGTCGCACTTTCCCCACCAAGTGCACGCTCAGCGCACCGGTGCCAGGCCCCACTTCGCACACCGCGTCATCCTCGGAAATTTCTAATTGCGCCACGATCCAGCGCGCCATGTTAGGATCGATGAGAAAATTTTGTCCCAGTTGTTTGCTAGGCAGCACTCGTGCCTGATCCAGCACCTCCCGAATTTCCTTACCCGTCATGGCCGCCATCCATGACGCATCCCGGCGCAGGGCGCAACTCCTAGGATGAAGGGAAGCGAAACTCAGCGTTCTCCGCATTTCGATTAATCCCAATCATTGACGCAACCCACTCCATCGTTTCCCATCCGCGCATGTCCGAGCCGAAAAAGAAGAAGCCGATTTCCTCCCACCGATGGGTGCTCGGCTATCTCATGCAGGAAAAGGCCATTTTCATTCCATCGTTGGCGGCCCTGTTCTTCACCGCGATGCTTTCGTTGGCTTTTCCGTGGTTTCTCAAAGAGCTGATAGGAAACCCAACTGACGCGCTTAAATCTGGGGTCAATCCGGCACAGGTCCTCGCGAAATCTAACCGAGTGGTGTTGGAACTCGTCGCCGCGCTTGCTCTCCAAGCGGCCATTGCGTTTTTTCGCGTCCAAGGTTTTATTCGATCCGGTGAGTCCGCGCTAAATCGGTTGCGCCGCGATTTGTTCGCTCACCTCATCCGCCTGCCGGTGCCGTATTTTCAGGAGCAACGTTCCGGCGCCCTCAGCAACCGGGTTTCCGCTGATCTTGGCGTCGTCCGCGATACGCTTCTCAATACCGTCCCGCAGGCAGTTAGACAGACAGTCATCCTTATTGGCGGGTTGGTTTTCATCTTCGTTGCTTCGTGGAAATTATCGCTCATCATGCTGGGTAGCGTGCCGTTCGTCGTGCTTGCCATCGCTTTTTTCGGCAGAAAAGTCCGAGGGTTTTCCAAGTCCGCTCAAGACTCGCTCGCAGAGGCTGGAACCGTGATTGAGGAAACCGTGCAAGGCATCGCCGATGTAAAATCTTATACCAACGAGCCCTTCGAGGAAGCCCGCTATGATCGCTCGTTGCAGGCATTTTTTGGCGTCACCATGCGGGGCGCAAAACACCGCGCCGCGTTTCTATCATTTATCATCTTCGCGCTTTTTGGCACCATCGCCTTTGTCGCTTGGTCCGGCGCTCGCATGCTGGCCCATGGCGAAATCAACGGCACTAATTTTGTTTCCTTCATCCTCTTTTCCATTTTTGTTGGCGCGTCGCTCGGCTCGTTTCCGGAAATCATCTCGCAGTTCCAAGCCACCGCCGGAGCCACTGAGCGGCTGCGCGAACTGCTAGATACTCCTCCTGAGCGCACCGATGGTGATCCGGATGCAAAACTAACGGGTTACCTCGCCTTCGAACACCTATCATTCCGTTATCCCTCGCGGCCTGATGTCCAAGTCCTCTCCGACTTGAATTTTTTCGTCCGCCCCGGTCAGCGCGTCGCCCTCGTGGGCCCGTCGGGTGCGGGGAAATCCTCCGTTTTTTCGCTGATCCTCGGCTTTAATGTGCCGGAAAAGGGCCAAGTCCTTTTTGACAACCGTCCTGCCTCCAGCCTCTCCCTCGCCGCGCTTCGCTCGCAGATTGCCATCGTGCCTCAGGAGGTTCTGCTTTTTGGCGGGAGCATTCGTGAGAATATCGAGTATGGAAAGCCCGGCGCATCGCTTGAGGAAATCGAAGCGGCCGCGAAGCAGGCAAACGCTTACGAATATATTTCGGCCTTGCCCGAAGGCTTCGGGACCCTCGTCGGCCCACGCGGGACCAAGCTTTCCGGTGGCCAACGCCAACGCATCGCCATCGCCCGTGCGATTCTAGCAGATCCTCGCATACTCCTGCTAGATGAAGCGACTTCCGCCCTCGATTCTGAGAGTGAACGCCTCGTCAACGAAGCCTTGGAACGCCTGATGAAAGGTCGGACCAGCCTAGTCATCGCGCATCGCCTTTCCACCGTCCGCCACGCCGATTCCATCCTCGTTTTCAATCAAGGGAAAATCGTGGAGAGTGGCACGCATGAGGAGCTCATCGATCACAATGGGACCTATCGTTTTCTCGTGGAAACGCAGTTAGCCTAACACCCCTTGTAGCGGCGTCTCTATGATTGCCGGTGACTGTCTTCTTTGCGGTTGTTTGCGATTCCACTGGATCTTGGGTCAGTCTTTGATCCAGTGACTCATCAAAATGTGTGGGCTTTGGACTTATTTCTCGGGAATGATCGCACTGCTTGTGGCCGGCACTGCCGGATTCGGGGCGACGCTTGAGATTTCGATCAATCCGACATTCAAAGGGGATCCGTTGTTTTTGGATTCGTTACGCTATCAGAATGTAGCGGGTGAGACGTTTTCCGTCACGAGGTTGAGTTATCTGTTGAGTGGATTTGCTTTAGAGCGACCGGATGGGACATGGGTGGAGTTTCCAAAACAATACGCTTGGCTGGATGCCGAGGCGCGGCGAACGGTGATCCGCTTCGATGAAGTGCCCGTGGGCGTTTATCGCAGTATTCGATTCCACGTCGGACCGGACGCTGAAGCAAATGCTGCCGACCCGTCGAAATTTCCGGCGGATCACGCGCTCAATGCGAATCTGGATGGGCTGCATTGGAGTTGGCAGGGCGGCTATATTTTCCTCGCGCTGGAGGGACATTTCCGCACCAGCACCGATGGAACAAGCGGCTATGCCTATCATTTCGCTCGTGATCCGAACCGCACGCGAGTCAGCCTGTTAGCGGATTTAGATCTGACGAACGACTGCGCGATGCAGCTCGATTTCGACATCGCCACTTTGCTCAACGCGCCGCATCCTCTGTCGTTTTTGAAAGACGGCACGGCGACCCACTCACGTGAGGGCGATCCGATTCTCAGGGGGCTACTGGCGAACATGCCCGCAGCCTTTCGGGTGCGGCAGGTGCTCTCTGCGAAGCCATCGATCAGTAGGCCTTCGCCATTGAAGCCGCCGTATTTGCCGGAGAAATACACGCCCTATCGCTTTATCATGAGCCGTAGTTTCCCGATCCCTGATCTACCGCGCGACAATCCACTGATCGAGGAGAGGGTTGCACTTGGTAAGCAACTTTTCTCAGAAACTGCATTGTCGCGCGATGGCACTCTTTCCTGTGCCTCATGCCACACGCCGGATGGGGCCTTCAATGATGCACGGCGTTTCAGTGTGGGCGTGCGTGGCCAGATCGGCAGCCGCAATTCGATGCCGCTGCAGAATCTAGCGTGGAAAAATCGCTTTTTCTGGGACGGTCGTGCGCCATCGCTGCGGGCACAGGCACTGATGCCGATTCAGGATCACACTGAGATGGACGAAACGCTGGAGCGTGTGACCGCGAAATTAGCAGAAAAGATGGACTATCCCGCTCACTTCGCCGCAGCATTTGGTTCTCCCGAGGTGAGCGGAGAAAAGATTGGCCTCGCGCTGGAGCAATATCTTCTCACGCTCACCTCGTTTGATTCGAAATTTGATAGGGCCTTTCAAGGTCAAGGAAGCTTGACTGCGGAGGAGCAGCGGGGATTTGAGCTTTTTATGTCGGAATATGAGCCCCGCACCGGCAATTTTGGTGCGGATTGTTTTCATTGTCACGGTGGCGCGCTTTTCGGCGATCAACAATTTCACAACAATGGGATCACCCTCGCCAATGACCCGGGCCGAGTCAAGGTGACCGGGTTGGCATCGGACATGGGAAAATTTGCGACGCCCAGCCTGCGAAACGTCGCTCTCACAGCTCCCTACATGCACGACGGGCGCTTCTCTACCTTGGAGGAAGTCATCGACCACTACAGCAATCCTATCGCGCAAAGCCCGACGCTGGACCCGAACCTCGCGAAGCATCCAGTCGCCGGGCTTAATCTGAGTGCGTCTGATAAATCTGCCTTGGTAGCATTTCTCAAGACTCTAACGGACGAGAAATTCGTGAAATCACCGCCATCGGGAGAGCTGCCGAAGCGGTAATGGCGGCTGTTTTGGCAAATTCGCTTGAGATTGGTGCCTGATATTTACTGGCAAGAGGTCGAATTCGGCAGGATTTGCTGAATTTGACTAAAAATTAGAAAAAATTGCAAAATAGGGCTTGTCAGGTTGAGTTCGATTCCTAGAGTCGCCCCCCCCACAGCGAGGGCTGCCGACGTTTTAATCGAGGTAGCCTAAATTACAGGGAAAATTTATCGGGTCCAGCTCCGGAAAAAAGCTACTACAAGGTCGCCTTGTCGTCGCTCCGGTTTGTCCCCATGGGAAAATCAGAACCACTGCAAGGAAATCATGCCGACCATCAATCAGCTCGTTCGCAAGGGACGCCTCACTCCGGCCGAAAAGTCGAAGTCACCCGCTCTTGTCAACTGCCCACAGCGCCGCGGAGTATGTCTTCAAGTCATGACTCGCACGCCTAAGAAGCCTAACTCGGCTCTCCGTAAAGTCGCTAAGGTTCGCCTTACGAACGGATTCGAAGTCATCGCCTACATCGGCGGTGAAGGCCACAACCTCCAGGAACACTCCATCGTCCTCGTTCGCGGTGGACGGGTGAAGGACCTTCCGGGTGTGCGCTACCACATCGTCCGTGGTTCGCTCGATACCCTTGGTGTCGATAAGCGCCGTCAAAGCCGCTCCAAGTATGGTGCGAAGCGTCCGAAACCCGGTGCCGTCGCCGCTCCCGCCAAAAAAGGCGGGAAGAAGTAATTTTCAAATCCACTAACACACCATCCCAACGCCATGCCACGCCGCAAGCGCATCTTCACCAAGCCAGACCGTCGCGATCCTCGCTACGACAGCGCTCTCGTTGGTCACCTTATTACCAAGGTGATGGAATCCGGAAAACGTTCGCTCGCCCAGCGCATCGTTTACGCCGCAATCGACCGCGCCAATGAAGGCGTGGATACCATCGATCCTCTCGAAGTGATCACCCGTGCCGTGGAGAACACCAAGCCACGCGTGGAAGTGAAATCCCGCCGCGTCGGTGGTGCGACCTATCAGGTGCCGCTCGAAGTCGCTCCGGACCGTTCCGAGTCGCTTTCGATGCGTTGGCTCGTCAACTACGCCCGCAACCGCAAGGGCACTCCGATGCACGTCGCTCTCGCCAACGAGATCAAGGATGCTGCTAACAACCAAGGCAGTGCCGTCCGCAAACGCGACGATGTGCACAAGATGGCGCAAGCCAACCGCGCCTTCGCTCACTTCCGTTTCTAATTAACTGACAGCGCTCCAGCAATTTCCGTCCGTGAATCCGAATAGTCCAAACCGCCAATACGTGCTCGAGCGCACCCGAAATATCGGGATCGCCGCGCACATTGACGCGGGTAAGACGACTCTCACGGAACGGATCCTGTTTTACACGGGAATGATTCATAAAATCGGCGAAGTCCACGATGGTGGTGCTACGACCGATTGGATGGAGCAGGAGCGCGAGCGCGGCATCACCATCACTTCCGCAGCCGTTACTACCGAGTGGTGGCAGCATGAGGAAGAGGGGATGACCAAGCTTTTCCCAGGTCAGAAACAACGCATCAACATCATCGATACTCCGGGACACGTTGACTTCACTGCTGAAGTCGAGCGGTCCCTTCGCGTGTTGGATGGTTGCATCGTCGTCTTCTGCGGTGTCGCCGGCGTCCAACCGCAAACCGAAACGGTTTGGCGACAGGCGACGAAATACAACGTTCCGCGCATCGTGTTCGTCAATAAAATGGACCGCACGGGTGCTGATTTCCAGAGCGTTTTCAATGAGGTTAAAGAAAAGTTAGGCGCGAACGCCGTCCGGATACTGATTCCGATCGGCGCAGAAGATCAACTTATCGGCCAGATCGACGTGGTGAACCAAAAGGCGATCTATTATTCGGACGATGACAAATTTGGTTCCACCTACACCGTCAAGGATCTCGAGGGCGATCAAATCAAACTCTGTAAACAGGCCCACGACGAACTCGTCAACGCTGTTGCGGACGTGGATGACGCCGTGGGTGAAAAATTCCTCAACGAAGAGCCGATCACTCTCGAAGAGCTGAAGCAAGGCATCCGCCGTGCGACGATCAACAATTTGCTGGTCCCCGTCGCGGGTGGTTCCGCTTTCAAAAACAAAGGAGTTCAATATCTGCTCGATGCAGTTCTCGACTACCTCCCAAGCCCGCTCGATATTCCAGCGGCCATTGGTATGGATCCCGATGATCATGAGAAGAACATCGAGGTCATCACATCGGACAACGAAAAGTTCGTTTCTCTTGCTTTCAAACTTTGGGCCGACAAATTCGTCGGCAAACTCGTTTTCTTCCGCGTGTATTCTGGCGTCATCCGCAAGGGCGATACCGTTTATAATCCACGCACCCGCCGCTCAGAGCGCGTCGGTCGTTTGATCCAAATCCAGGCGAACGAGCACAAGGACATCGATGCCTGCTACTCCGGTGACATCGCCGCCATGGTCGGTATCAAGAACGTCACCACCGGCGATACTCTCGCCGCCGATAACCACGATGTGGTTCTCGAACCCCCGACTTTCCCGGAACCGGTCATCTCAATGGCCGTCGAGCCAAGAACCAAGGCCGACCAAGAGAAACTGGGCATGGCACTCGGTCGTCTCTCCGAAGAAGATCCGACCTTCAAGGTGAAGACCGACGAGGAAACTGGCCAAACGATCATCGCTGGAATGGGCGAGCTTCACTTGGAGATCATCATCGACCGTATCCGCCGCGAGTTCAAGGTAGAGGCTAACACGGGTGCTCCCCAAATCGCTTACCGCGAGACCATCACCCAATCCGCCGGCGGCGAGGGCAAGCTGATCAAGCAATCCGGAGGTCGCGGCCAATACGGCCACGTCATTATCTCTCTCAAGCCTAACGAAAAGGGCAAGGGCCTCACCATCGAAAACAAAGTCATCGGTGGCACAATTCCCAAAGAATACATCAATGCCGTCTATAAAGGCATCAACGAGTCGATGACCAACGGCATCATCGCCGGTTATCCCGTGATCGATGTTCACGTTGAAATCCTCGATGGTTCCTACCACGACGTTGATTCCAACGAAAACGCTTTCACTATGGCGGCCATTTTCGCCATGAAGGACGGCTTCAAGAAAGCTAAGTCCATCCTCCTTGAGCCGATCATGGCGGTGGAAGTTTCCACCCCAGACGATTACCAAGGTGACGTCATGGGCGATCTGAGCCGCCGCCGTGGGCAGATCCAAAACACCGAGTCCAAAGGCAAGCTCTCTATTGTGCATGCCAATGTGCCTCTCAAAGAAATGTTCGGCTATTCCACTGCCGTCCGCACTCTCTCCTCAGGACGTGCTTCCTATGCCATGACCCCATCGCATTTCGAGCAAGTCCCCACCAATATCGTCGAAGAAATCGTCAGTGACCGCCTCGGTTAACAAGAACTGATTTCTCGCCCTGTAGCCTAACCACGTAAACCGTCAAACAACTTCTCCACCATGGAAAATCAGAAAATACGCATCCGCCTGCGCGCCTTCGATCACCGCGCGATCGACCGCTCAGCCCAAGAAATCGTGGAGACCGCGAAACGCACGGGAGCCCGTGTGGCTGGCCCAATCCCACTTCCAACACGCATCGAGAAGTTCTCCGTGAACCGTTCCGTGCACGTTAACAAAAAGTCGATGGAGCAGTTCGAAGTCCGGACTCACAAGCGTTTGCTCGACATCGTCGATCCAACTGCCCGCACCGTGGACGAGCTCAAGAAGCTCAACCTGCCAGCCGGTGTTGACATCACCATCCGCATCTGAGCGGCGCTTGCGCACCGAATCTCAAATCTCAAATTTCAAATCTCAAATTTCCTAATCGCCATGTCACTCGGCCTCCTCGGCAAAAAAATCGGTATGACCCGTCTGTTCGACCAACAGGCTGGCATCATGATCCCCGTCACCGTCATCGACGTTTCCGGAAACACGATCCTTCAATCCAAGACTCCTGAATCGGACGGTTACACCGCAGTCCAAGTCGGCTATGGCGATCGCAAGGAACAACGCGTCACTAAGCCTGCTCTCGGTATTGCCAAGAAAGCAGGTTGCGCCCCCAAGCATTTCATCCAGGAATTCCGCGTCGAAAACGGCGTCGAACTTCCAGCCGTTCATCCGGGCATGGAAACTTTCACCGAAGGCCAATGGGTTGACGTGATCGGCGAATCCAAGGGCCGCGGTTTCCAAGGGGTGTACAAGCGCTACAACTTCGGTGGCCTCAAGCAAACCCACGGTTCCATGATGCACCGCAGAACGGGAGCCATCGGTTGCCGTTCGACTCCAGGTCGCGTTTGGAAGAACCAAAAAATGCCCGGTCACATGGGCACTACCCGCACCACCGTGCAAAATCTCAAGATTGTCGCCGTTCGTAAAGAAGACGGTGTGATCCTCGTCTCTGGCGCAGTTCCCGGTTCAAACGGTCACTACGTCACCGTCCGCCCCGCCAAGAAAAAGTCCGCCTGATCCGGTGGCATTCTGAAACCTCTCACGATTCCAAGTCATGTCCGCTAAGACTTTCACAACTGAAGACGCTCAAGCCGCCAATCTCGTATTGGTGGGTGCCGAGAAAGGTCGCCAAGCCGTCCACGATCTCGTGGTCGCCTACCGCGCCAACCGCCGCACCGGCTCCGCTTGCACCAAGACCCGTGGTGAGGTTTCCGGTAGCAACCGCAAGATCTACAAGCAAAAAGGCACCGGTGGTGCCCGTCACGGCGACAAACGCGCCCCGATCTTCGTCGGTGGTGGTGTTGTTTTCGGACCCCGCCCACGTGATTACTCCAAGAAGGTTCCAAAGACCGTCCGGAAGCTCGCTCTGCGCCGCACTTTGGGTGATCTCGTTGCCGCTGGGAAAATCATTACGGTCCCATCGTTCTCGATCGCGGATGGAAAGACCAAGTCTTTCATCGCCGCTCTCGATGCGCTGACCAAGCCGGGCAAGATCCTCGTGGTTGGAAATTCCTTCGACGACAACACCTACCTCGCTGCCCGCAACGTCGCCTATGCCCAACTCGTCACGGGTTCGGATGTCAACGTTGAGCAATTCCTCCTCGCTAACACCATCATCCTTGTGGGTGATGCCGTGCAAACCCTCGCGGCTCGCACCGCCTGAACCCCGGACTTAACACCGAGATCATGAAAGACATTTACCAGGTCATTAAAAACGTCCGCCTCTCCGAGAAAGCCACCATGCTTCAGGAGAACAACAACGAGGTCACCCTCGAAGTGGACCGCAAGGCCAACAAGCTTGAGATCAAACAAGCTGTTGAACAACTCTTCGGAAAAACCGTTCTGGCCGTTCGCACTGCCAACTACGACGGTAAACTCAAGCGCCAGCGTCGTGCCGATGCAGGTCGTACTAACCATTGGAAAAAAGCCATCGTCCGCCTCAAAGAAGGCGAATCGCTCGATCTCGTCTAAGCGATTCCCCGCTTTTTCAAACGTAACACCTTACCGTTCCGATTGTCATGCCACTGAAAACTTTCAAGCCAATCACTCCATCTGCTCGCTACAAGAATCTGCCGTCATTTGACGAGATCACCAAAAGCAAGCCGGAGAAAAGCCTCCTTACCCCGCTCAAGCGCAGCGGTGGTCGTAACAACACCGGCCGCATCACTTGCCGTCACATCGGTGGTGGACACAAGCGTCACTACCGTTTGGTTGATTTCAAGCGCGGTAAGCACGATGCACCTGCAACTGTAGTCGGCATCGAATACGATCCGAACCGCACTTGCCGCATCGCCCTCATCCAGTATGAGGACGGCCAGAAGTCCTACATCCTCGCTCCTCTCGGTCTCGAAGTTGGAACGACCGTCGTCGCAGGTGCAAACGTCGCCCCGAAAACGGGTAACGCGATGCCACTCAGCGCCGTGCCACTCGGCACACCGATCCACAACATCGAGCTCATTCCTGGCAATGGTGGCAAAGTTGCCCGCGCCGCCGGTCAGCTCGCCGTGCTTTCTAACCGCGATGGCGGCTGGGCACTGGTGAAAATGCCTTCCGGTGAAATCCGCCGCTTTAACGATCGTTGCTTCTGCACCATCGGCCAAGTCGGAAACCGTGACCACATGAATGAAACATCTGGAAAAGCTGGCCGCACACGCTGGCAGGGTGTTCGCCCGACCGTCCGCGGTATGACGATGAACCCCGTTGACCACCCGAACGGTGGTGGCGAAGGCAAATCGAAGTCCGGTGGTGGTCGTCAGCACCTTCTCAGCCCATGGGGTCATGCGAAGGGTCAGAAGACTCGTAACAAGAAGAAGACCACCAGCGTCTTCATCGTTGAGTCCCGCCACAAAGCGAAGCGGAAGTAATCCCTTCTCAATCTGAAATCTCAAATCTGAAATCTCAAATTTCCCATGCCACGCTCACTCAAAAAAGGCCCATACGTTGATCAAAAGCTACTCGCCAAGATCGACGCCGTTGCCGAAGCCGGATCCGAACGTAAGCCCATCAAAACATGGAGCCGTAAGTCGATGATCACGCCTGATTTCGTCAGCCACAACTTCGCAGTCCATAACGGCAAGACGTTTGTCCCCGTTTACGTCACCGAAAATATGGTTGGCCACAAACTCGGCGAATTTTCACCGACCCGTCTGTTCAAGACGCACGGCGGTATCGGCAAGAAATAATCCACTTGGTTCCCATTTTCACCACGCACATGCGCTCCACGTTTCATCTCAAAGCACTTGCCTCCGCCTTCGGGTTGCTGGCCTTTGCCGAGGTGTGCGTGGCTCAAGCGCCAACCGTAGCGGAACTCCAGGAGATCGTCACCGAACTCCAGGGGCAGAACCAAACCCTCCAGCGCAGCCTTGCCGAATCGAATCGCGGCGAGAAAGAGGCGACCGAGCAACTCGCTCAAGTCCGCCAACGTCTCGAAGCACTCGGCAAGAACCTGCTCGACGGGGGAAACGACCGCCTGATCCAAGCCGCCGGTGATTTGCAGCTCGCTAATGAGCGCATCGCCCGTATGGAAGGAACAGTCACACGCCTTGCTGCCACTGTGAACGAATACCTCCGCCAAGCGGTGGTTTCCGACCCGGATGCAAGACTCCGTGTAGAAACTTCATTAAGAGAGCTTGACGCTGTCCTCGGACTGCGCCAGAAGCCCCGCCCCGATGTTCGGACTGGCTCATTGCAGCAAGCCCGGATCGTCAGTCTCGATCAAGAGAGTGGCATGATGGTTTTCAACCTTGGCGAAAGTCAGGGAGCAAAAATCGGCATGACCTTTCGCCTCACCCGCGGGCAGCAGCCCTACGGAAAAGCCATTTTAGCCGACGTCCGCAAGGGCGTCAGTGGTGCCTTTGTCGAACACCTCGACAATGTCGCCGAATCCCCACGCCCCGGCGATCTCGCCGTCCTCGAAACACAAGCCTCAGCGCAGTAACTACTTACCGTCCGACGTCCATGGAAGTCAAAAGCACCACCAAATTCGTTCGTCTCTCGCCTAAAAAGGCGCGTGACGTCGCCCGTGAAATTCAAGGTCTCGCTGTCTCCAGCGCCCTCGATATTTTGACCTTCACTCCCAAGAAAGCCGCACAGCTCATCGGGAAGACCCTCAAAACTGCGATCGCTGACGCGGAAAACAATTTTTCCCTCGATGCTGCCTCACTTGTCATCAAGGAAGCCGTCATCGGTGCAGGTCCTACACTCCGCCGCTTTAAGCCACGGGCAAAAGGTTCCGCGGGCCCGATCCTCAAGCGCACCAGCCACATTTCGATCACTCTCGTCGGTTCCGCCCCCGAGAAGAAAAAGAAAGTCACTCGCAAGGCTGCTGCCAAAGCAGTCGAAGAAGCACCCGTTGCCGCCGTAGCTGCCACCGAAGAAGCCTGAATCACTCTCCATTAATCTCATTCCTCACCGACCATGGGCCAAAAAGTAAATCCGATCGCATTCCGCCTCGCCGTCAACAAAGACTGGCGCTCCAAGTGGTATGCCAAAGGCAAAGACTACACCGATAAGCTCCACGAAGATCTCGCGATCCGTGGCTACCTCAAGAACAAGCTCGTGAATGCTGGATTGGCCCGTGTGGTCATTGAGCGTGCATGGAACAGCGTTCGAGTAACTCTTCACACTTCCCGCCCTGGTCTGATCATCGGTCGCCAAGGTAAGGAAATCGAAGTGATGACCAAGGATATCACGGGCCTCTGCAAAGGTGCCCAAGTGAAAATCGATATCATCGAAATTCGCAAGCCTGAGCTCGATGCTCAATTGGTCGCCGAACAAATCGCCGTGCAACTTGAGCGCCGGATCAGCTTCCGTCGCGCGATGAAGCGTGCACTGCAAACCGCGATGGAATTTGGGGCTGAAGGCATCCGTCTTCGTTGCGCCGGCCGCCTCGGTGGTGCGGACATCGCCCGCTCCGAAAGTTATCGCGAAGGCAAAGTGCCTCTTCAAACTCTCCGTGTTCCCCTTGATTACGGCTTTGCCGAAGCCCGCACTCTCTACGGCATCATTGGCGTGAAGGCATGGGTCAACAAGAAGGAAGACGACGGCAAGCAACAGCCTCAACAAGGCGGTCGCAACGACCGTGGCGGTGACCGCGGCGATCGCGGAAACCGTGGTGGTGATCGCGGAGGCGATCGTCGCCCACAAAATCGCAACTGATCACTCAATTTTACGAATCCAAATTTAACTTTTAGAAGGACCGAGTTATGCCTTTGATGCCCAAACGAACCAAGTTCCGCAAGAGCCACCGCGGAAGCCGATCTGGTAATGCCCAGCGCGGAACCACTGTCGCCTTCGGTGACTTCGGTCTGCAAACCCTCGATCGCGGGTGGATGACCAACCGCCAAATCGAAGCTTGCCGGATCGCGATCAACCGCTCGCTCAAGCGTAAAGGAAAAGTCTGGATCCGGATTTTCCCACACAAGTCCATCACCTCACGCCCGCCTGAAACACGGATGGGTAAAGGTAAGGGTGCTGTGGAAGGCTGGGTCGCTGTGATTCGTCCAGGAAATATGCTTTTTGAAATTGGCGGTGTTCCAGAATCCGCTGCCAAAGAAGCGATGCGCCTCGCCTCCTATAAGTTAGGCATCCGCACCCGCCTCGTCGCCCGTAATCCACACGCCTGATCCGTCCGATCAGATTCCATCTAATATCCGACTGAATTATGGCCAAAACCAAAGCCAAAGCAACCAACCAGCTCACCGCTGACGAACTTCAAATCCGTCTCATTGAGCTCAAACAGGAAGCTCTCAACCTTCGTCTCCAAAAAGCCACCGGCTCATTGGAAAACTCCTCACGCATTCGCATCGTGCGCCGCGAAACTGCTCAAGTCCTCACGGCGGTCACCGCCTTGAAGAGCGCCTAATCCCTGCTCCCAACGCTAACACATCTATTTATGAGCGAGACTCCTTCGGACACTCAGATCCACCTTCGTAAAACCCGCGTTGGCGTGGTCATTTCCAATAAAATGGAAAAGACCATCGTCGTTGAGCACATTGCCCGCGTTCCTCACCCTAAGTTCAACAAAATTGTCAAACGCTCGAAGAAATACTACGTGCACGACGAAACCAGCCAAGCACAGGTCGGTGACCGCGTGAAAATCGTGGAAACTCGTCCGCTCTCCAAGCTGAAATGCTGGACACTCGCCGAGGTAATCTCCCACTGATTGGGCTTCGCTCATTTCAAATTTCAAATTTCAAATCTCAAATTTCTTTAAGTCATGATTCAGATGGAAACCATGCTCGTCGTCGCCGATAACACCGGGGCACGCAGCGCAAAAATGATTGGCGTGCTCGGCAAACGCAGCCGCACCGCACGCATCGGTGATGTGATCACTGCTCACATCCGCGATTCCATCCCGACCGCCTCGGTCAAAAAGGGCAGCGTGGTGAAGGCCGTGGTCGTCCGCACCGCTTACCCGATCCGCCGCGCCGATGGATCGATTCTCCGTTTCGATTCGAACGCGATTGTTCTCATCGACAAAGACAACAACCCACGTGGCACCCGGATCTTTGGCCCTGTCGCCCGTGAACTTCGCGAACGTCAGTTCATGAAGATTGTTTCGCTTGCGCCCGAAGTTCTTTGAACCTAAGGCATCCCCGCCCAGTCACATTTTATCTATTCCATCACATGAGCCGTATCAAGACGCACGTCAAAAAAGGCGACCAAGTCGAAATCATCGCAGGCAATCACAAAGGTAAGCGCGGCACCGTGCTCCTTGTGAATGCTGCCAAGGGCAAAGTCGTCGTCGAAGGCGGCCGTCCTATCCAAAAGGCTTTCAAAGCCACCGAAGCTGAGCCAAACGGCGGTATCAAAACCATCGATGGCCCAGTGCATATCTCCAATGTTAAGAAAGTGGGCTGAAGTCTCCGCTTCGAAAGAAGCGACTGCACTTCCGCCCGCGCTTAAGCGACTAACCAATAATCGCTGACCCGCAAAAAAATGAGCACACCAGCACTCCAACAACACTATAAGGACAAGGTCGTCCCGGCTCTTACAAAGACGCTCGGCTACACCAACCTCCATCAGGTCCCACGCCTCGAAAAAATCGTGGTCACTTCCTGCATGGGCAAATCACCGGATCGTAAAGTCGCCGTCGATGACGCCGTCAACGAAATCCAAAAAATCACCGGCCAACGCCCGTCGATCACATTCTCGAAGAAGGCCGTCGCCAACTTCAAGCTGCGTGAAAACGAAGCCCTCGGCGCGCGCGTCACCCTCCGTGGTGCCCGCATGTGGGAATTCCTTCACCGGTTCATCAACGTCACCGCCCCTAACATCCGCGACTTCCGCGGGATTTCCTCCAAATCATTCGACGGCCGTGGAAACTATGCGTGCGGTGTGAGCGATCAATCCATTTTCCCGGAAATCGAAATCGACCAGATCAAGCGCCAGATCGGCTTTGACCTGATTTTCGTCACCTCCGCACCGACTGACGCAGAAGGCCGCGCGCTCCTGATGGAGTTGGGCATGCCGTTCCGCGACATGAAAAAAGCTAACGAAGTTGAAGCCGAAGCCGTCGCTGCCAACTAATTTAACAACGGACCCACTCAAAAACGGAATCCCCTATTATGGCAGTTCTCACCGATCCAATTTCTGATTTCCTCACGCGTTTCAAAAACGCTGCCCGCGCTGGCAACGAGGAATTCACCGCCCCTTATTCCAAGATCAAGGCCGATATCGCCCGCATTCTTCAGGAAGAAGGCTACCTCTGGAACTACGAAGTCGTCACTGGCGAGCGTACCACTCTGAAGGCCAAACCAAAGTTCATCGACGGCCGCTCGGTCCTCACCGATCTCAAGCGTGTTTCCACTCCTGGCCGCCGCAAATACGTCGGGTCCGGTGAAGTTCCACGCGTCATGTCCGGCCTCGGCATCTCGATCCTTTCCACTTCGAAAGGCGTTATGTCCGGCGGATCCGCCAAGAAGCAAAACCTCGGTGGCGAGCTACTCGCCAACGTCTGGTAAACCCCAACTCGTAAAAGGAAACTACTACCATGTCACGAGTCGGACTCAAACCAATTTCCCTCCTGGAAAAAGTCGCCGTCAAGCTTGATGGTCGCACTGTCATCGTCGAAGGCCCAAAGGGCAAACTCGACTTTGCCCTTCCAGACGGCATCTCACTCAAAAGCGAAGACGGCAGCGTCATCGTTTCTCGCGCCACCGAACTACGCCAGCATCGCGCCCTTCACGGCACGGTCCGCAGCTTGGTTCAAAACATGATCCTTGGCGTTTCGCAGGGCTTCGTGAAGGACCTCGAAATCCACGGCGTCGGTCTTCGGGCTACGGTCAAGGGCGCTGATCTCGACCTTTCCTTGGGTCGTTCCCATCCGTTGCTTCACCCGATCCCATCCGGACTGAACGTCACGGTGGTGGAAAACACCAAGATCAAGGTCGAAGGCATTGATAAACAACTCGTCGGCCAGTTCGCCGCCGAAGTCCGCAGTTTCTATCCACCTGAACCTTACAAGGGCAAAGGCGTTCGCTATGTCGGTGAAAAAGTTCGCCGCAAAGAAGGCAAAAGCGTCGGCAAATAATCCATTACCGTCGCCCACTACCTCAATACAATTACGGCACCATGAGCACAATCAATCGCAAGTCGATCCGTCGCAAAATTCACAACCGCATCCGCCGGAAAGTTTCCGGCACTGCCGAACGTCCACGTCTGGCTGTTCACTATTCCAATCAACACATTTACGCCCAAATCATCGACGATTCGATCGGCAAGACATTGATCTCCGCCTCGACTCTCGACAAATCTTTCGAAAAAGCCTCCTCGAACATCGAGAGCTCGCAGAAAGTCGGAGCACTCCTCGCCGAGCGCGCCAAGGGTTCGAACATCAGCGCCGTTGTCTTCGACCGCGGCGGTCACCTCTATCATGGTAAAGTCAAAGCCCTCGCCGATGCAGCGCGCGAAGCCGGCCTCCAATTCTAACGCTCCGACCAGATACATATCATGGTAACAATTCCAGAAAACGAAACTCCAGCAACACCGGCAGCTCCAGCAGCCCTTCCTTTGGGCCCTGTTGCAGGCTCCGCACCTAACCAAGGTGGCTATCAAGGCAATCGCGGCCAAGGCGGCGGTGGTGGCGGCTATCAAGGTGGCGGCGGTGGGGGTGGCCAAGGCGGCGGTCGCGGACGCGGCGGCCCACGTCGTGAAGAGCGTGCTGCTCCGACTGATGCCGAAGGTAACGAACTTTCCGAAAAGGTCGTCTTCATCAACCGATGCGCCAAGGTCGTCAAGGGCGGTCGTCGTTTCAGCTTCTCCGCACTCGTTGTCACTGGCAACAAGGTAGGCAAAGTCGGACTCGGCTATGGCAAGGCAAACGAAGTGGCCGATGCGATCAAGAAAGCCAGCGAAGGAGCCCGCAAGGTGCTCGTTTCGATGAGCATTGTTGACGGAACGATTCCTCACGAAATCTACGCAGAATTCGGTGGTGGCAAGGTTCTCCTCAAGCCTGCTTCTCCGGGAACGGGCATCATCGCCGGTGGCGGTGTGCGCGCCGTTTGCGAAGCCGTCGGTATCCGCGATATCCTCGCCAAGTCGATGGGCTCCTCCAATCACGCCAACGTGGTGAAAGCCACACTCAAGGCGCTGTCCCAACTCCGCACCCGCGACCAGATCCTCTCCGGCCGTGGCAAAAAGAAACGGGAAAAGGCGATCTGAGTTAAGTGTTAGAAGTTAAAAGTTATTTGGAATACAATACTCTTCACTTCTAACCAATAACCTTTAACCAATAACTCTTCTAATACAATGGAACTCCACTCATTCAGCCCGAACCCCGGCTCCAAGCACAAGGTCAAGCGCCTTGGTTGCGGCGAAAGCTCCGGTCACGGCAAGACATCCTGCAAAGGTAACAAGGGCCAGAAAGCCCGCTCCGGTTCTGGCACTCGTGTCGGTTTCGAAGGTGGCCAGATGCCTCTTCATCGCCGCCTTCCGAAGCGCGGTTTCAACAACTACGATTTCCGCGACAAGTTTTGCGTCTTCAACGTAGGTGAACTCGACGATCTTTTCGACGCCGGAGCTACCATCGACGAAGCAGCACTCCGTGGCCAAGGCTTGGTCAATGGCCGTTGCGACAAGGTCAAGGTTCTTGGTATTGGCGAAGTCACTAAGGCATTCCACCTCGTGGTGGAAAACGCCAGTGCTTCCGCTCGTGAAAAGATCGAAAAAGCCGGTGGTTCTGTTACGGAACCCATCGCTTGATCACTCCCATAGATCTCTGATTTCCGATGAGGAAGCGCTTCTGCGCTTCCTCATCGTTTTTTTAACCTACGCGTCATTTTTCTCATTCTTCTATTATGATTTCTGCGTTCACTAACACTTGGAAAATTCCGGAACTCCGGGACCGCATTCTTTTCACTCTCGCCCTGATCGTCATCATCCGACTGGGCGTGCACATCACCCTTCCCGGGGTGGATGCCACGGTCATCAAGGAGTGGCTGGACACCGTGCAAAAGCAGGATCCGAAGAGCTCGGGCGGCGGCATTGGTGCTTTGCTCCAGGTTTTCTCTGGGGGCGGGCTACAGCAGGCTGGGATTTTCGCGCTGGGAATCATGCCTTATATTTCCGCGTCGATTATGGTGCAGCTCATGACGGCGGTGGTGCCGAAGCTTTCTCGCCTCGCCCGTGAGGACGGCGGACGCCAAAAGATCACCCAATACACCCGCTACATCACGATCGGCATTGCGCTTGTCCAAGGGTTCTTCGTTGCCAAGTCACTAGCGGCTGGAAACTCACCTTTGATGAAGGGAATCGAACTGGTCGGGCGTCCTTTAGTGCCCGACCCGAGCGCGATTTGGATGGTGCTCACCGTGGTCACGATTGTGGCCGGCACCGTTCTGCTTCTTTGGATCGCGGATCAAATCACCGAAAAGGGTATCGGTAATGGAACTTCGATCATCATTACGGTTAACATCATCTCTGGTCTGCCTGGCGCTTTAATTGGTGCATGGAGATATTTCGTCACCGGCGAGGGTGTGAGCCCATTCAACTCGATCATGATGGTAGTGATGATTGCCCTCTTGTTAGTGGTGATCGCCGGAACCATTGCCATCACCCAGGCGCAGCGACGGATCGCGGTGCAATACGCCAAGCGTGTCGTGGGTCGTAAGCAGTTCGGCGGACAAACCCAGTATTTGCCCCTCAAGGTGAACTACGCAGGCGTGATGCCCGTGATTTTCGCAACCGCGATTCTCTCTTTGCCACCGATCATGTTGCAAATGATCCCCGGCGTGGGTAGCCAGCCATGGGCAGTGAAACTTTCCGGCCAACTCTCCCAAGGTGGTGCATGGTTCTATGTGCTTGGCGGGGTCGGCATTTTCCTTTTCTCCTATTTCTGGGTGGCGATGATGTTCCAGCCATCGCAGATCGCGGAAGATCTCAAACGTAACGGCGGCTACATCCCGGGCGTGCGTCCGGGCAAGCCAACGGCGGATTTCCTCGACTTCACGATGACCCGCCTGACCTTCGCGGGTGCCATTTTCCTTGCGATTCTCTTCGTGCTACCCGTGCTTACTGGTCACTTGGTCGGTTTGCCTCCGGGCTCTTTGATTCTTCACTTTTTTGGCGGCACTTCGCTGTTGATCATGGTGGGTGTAGTGCTTGATGTGATGCGCCAAGTGGAAACCCAACTCTTGCAAAAGCACTATGATGGCTTCCTTCGCAAAGGTAAGCTCAAGGGTCGCTACGATCGTCTCAGCCAAACCAGCGGTGCAGCCCCGAAGACCGCGATTATTTATCTTTGGACAGTGATCGCTATTTTGATCGTGGTGGGCATTACAGCCGCCATTTACAATCGCTGACATTGACTGATTCTGCCGCTAGACCGCTCCGGATTATTCTGCTAGGTCCACCCGCCTCGGGCAAAGGCACGCAGGGGCGGCGTTTGGCCCGCGACCTGGGACTAGGCTACCTCAGCACCGGGGCACTGCTCCGGGAAAATGTGAAAAATTCCACACGGCTAGGTCAGCAAGCGAAGCCGATTCTTGACCGCGGCGAATATCTGCCAGACAACCTAATGTGCCCAATTCTCGCGGATTGGCTCGCCGATCAAACGGGTGGCTGGGTGCTTGATGGATTTCCTCGCAGCTTGCCTCAAGCACTTTTCCTCGATGAGTGGCTTTTGGGAAATAATCTCAAACTGGATGCTGCGGTTTCGCTCGACGTGCCGGTTTCAGGTCTCCTCGCACGCATCCTCGAGCGTGTGGAATGCCCAGCGTGCCGTTGGACAGGCCAGAATCAGCAACTTCTTCCCGGCGATCTTTGCCCCGTTTGTAATTCTCCAGCAGGCCCGCGCGCTGATGATAGTGAAAAGAACTTCCGCAGACGTCATGCTGAATTTATCAGTTTGACTCACCCCGTCATTGATCACTATCGCCATCTGGATAAGCTCCGCGCCTGCGATGCGACGGCCCCTCAGGACGAGGTGAGTGCCCGCATCTTCTCCTTTTTCTCCCGGCCGGTTTGACTATCGGAAAATTAATCATCAGCATTTCTAACCAGGTGTCCCGCAGAAATCGTATTCCTATCAAAACCCCGCGTGAAATCGATTTCATGCGGGCCGCTGGTGCCATTGCTTCATCCATTCTGCAGGCATTGGCCAAGGAAGTCGCGCCGGGTCGCACCACTCGTGAGATTGATCTGCTCGCTGCGGATCTCATGAGGCAGCATGATTGCAAAAGCGCCTTTCTCGGCTATCGCGGCTTTCCCGGCTACACTTGTATTTCTATCAACGAGGAAGTCGTTCATGGCATCGGCGGCCCGCGCAAGATCCTGCCGGGAGATATCGTGAAGATCGATGTAGGAATTGTGAAAAGTGGATTCATAGGCGACAACGCCACGACAGTTCCGGCAGGGGATATCCCGCTAGAAACTAAACGCCTGTTAGCAGTCACCGAACAATCTCTTTTTGAAGCGATCAGCCATGCCCGCGCGGGTCGCAAACTTTCCGATCTCTGCGCTTCCGTTGAAGATTTTGCCAAGCCGCGTGGTTTCACCATTGTTCGTGAATTCGTCGGGCACGGGGTGGGTCGCCGTTTGCACGAAGAGCCACAGGTGCCTAACTATCGACCTCAGGGCAAGTCCGCGACACTCATGCCCGGCATGACGCTTGCCATCGAGCCGATGGTCAACGCGGGCGTTCCCCAAGTGAGAATTCTCGATGATGGCTGGACCGTCATCACGGAGGATAGAAAACCTTCGGCTCACTTCGAGCACACCGTGCTCATCACTTCCGGCGAGCCCGAAATCCTAACTTGGCGGCCGCGTGAAGCATTGCCCGAGATGATGGGGTTACCTGCTTGGTAAAGCTCTACCGAGCGTTCAAGTGATGAAGCAAATCATGAAGCTTGCGCCGCGGGTCATCAATCTCCAAACTCTCCAAATAAATTATGAATGAACGGCGCGTCGTAATCACCGGCATGGGTTGTCTGTCTCCACTTGGCAACGACTTAGACACCACTTGGGACGGTCTGAAGTCGGGTCGCAGCGGGATTTCCCGGATCACCCAGCTTGATACAGACTCCTTCGATTGCAAAATCGCGGGGGAAATCAAGGACTTCAATGCGGATGGTTATTTTGGCGTTCCGAAAGACGCCCGCCGCTCGGACCGCTATGTGCAATTCGCCGTGGCCGCTTCAAAAATGGCGATGGCAGACTCCGGCGTGGATGTTTCCAAGATCGACCCGCGCCGCTTTGGGGTCATGGTCGGCAGTGGCATCGGCGGGCTATCCACTCTAGAGCGTGAGCATTCCACATTTCTGAACAAGGGACCGAAACGCGTTTCACCTTTCACGATCCCGATGATGATATCTAACATCGCCACGGGTATTATCTCGATGGAGTTTGGTCTCCTTGGACCTAACATGGTCATCGTCACTGCTTGTGCGACATCTAACCACAACATTGGTGAAGCTTGGCGGATCATCAAATTTGGGGATGCGGATGCGTTTCTCTGCGGTGGTGCCGAAGCGGCCGTTCTGCCGATGGGGCTTTGTGGATTCGGAAACATGAAGGCGCTGAGCACGCGCAATAATGATCCCGAAGGCGCATCACGCCCGTTTGATAAAAACCGCGACGGTTTCGTGATGGGCGAGGGCGCAGGAGTCATCGTGATTGAAGAACTTGAACACGCCCGTAAGCGTGGAGCGAAAATTTATGCAGAGCTTATCGGCTATGGTGTGAGTGCGGATGCCTATCATCTCAGTGCGCCATCGCCCGATGGCAGCGGCCCGGCGTATGCGATCCAAATGGCGCTCCGCCACGGGAAAAAGAACCCCGAGGATGTGCAGTATCTCAATGCGCATGCAACCTCCACCGGTCTTGGGGACGTGGCGGAAACGAAAGCGATCAAACTCGCTTTCGGCGACTACGCTAAAAACGGGCTCATGGTGAGTTCCACCAAGTCGATGACGGGTCACATGCTCGGTGCTGCAGGTGGGATCGAGTTAATTGCAAGTGTCATGGCGATCAAAGAAGGCGTGATTCCGCCCACGATCAATGTGGAAGAGCAAGACCCCGAGTGCGATCTCGATGTGGTCCCGAACGTCGCCCGTGAGGTGCCGGTCAAGGTCGCTCTTAGTAACAGTTTCGGGTTTGGCGGGCACAATGCGTCCCTGTTAGTGAGCCGCTTTGAGTAAATTCCGCTTATGGAAAATCCGGTGCATCGACACGCATGCGACGTCGCTTTCGGCGATACCGATGCAAGCGGGTGGATGCATTTCCCTAACGTTTTTCGATACGTGGAGGCAGCAGAACATGAGTTCTTGCGATCAAAGGGCGTTCTTGTGTTTGATCGCTCCGAAGGCGGGTGGCCTCGGGTGAAAGTCTCTTGCGATTACAAGCGCCCGCTGCACGGTGGAGACTCTATCGAGGTAATTCTATCCATTTCGCGGTTAGGTGCTTCGGCGATCACTTGGAGTTTTGAGGTCCTCAATGCAGCGGGAGAAATCGCCTCGTTTGGCAGTATGACCAATGTCCGAGTGGATCACGAAGGGCGACCGAAACTCATCAGTGAAGCGGAACGTGGTGCCCTTACGAGTGACGAGATCGTTTGAAATTCTATTTCCTCGGGGATCTACCGTCTGTGCCAATTCCCTAACGAAAAAAGCTGTTCGCTCCGTCGATGCCTTACCCTCCTTGAATCGGAAATGACTTTTGGCAATCAGGCTAACACTCACACCTTCTTGCAAAAATCCATCGGGTGAAGTCCGTTCTATCAAAAACGCCCGGCTCCCTTGCAGGAGACGGGCGTTAGAATTTGCTTCCAGAAGGATTACTTCGAGGAAGAAGTGAAGCTTGCTTGGCTTGCTCCCTTTTTGATTTTGCTTTGCTTGATCCAGCTCATGGTGGAGCGGAGCTTTTCGCCGACCTTCTCGATCGGGTGCTGCGCTTCAACCTTGCGGATCGCGTTGAAGTTCTTGTTTCCACCCGCGTATTCAGCGGTCCACTCCTTGGCGAACTTACCGTTTTCGATGGTCTTAAGTTGGGCGACCATGCGCTTCTTGACGGAGGCGTCGATGATTTTTGGGCCAACTGTGACGTCGCCGTATTCAGCGGTTTCGGAGATCGAGAAACGCATGCCAGCGATGCCTTGTTCATTCATGAGATCCACGATGAGCTTGAGTTCGTGAAGGCACTCGAAGTATGCCATCTCAGGCTGATAGCCAGCTTCGACCAACACTTCGAATCCGGCTTTCACTAGGGCAGTAGCGCCGCCGCAAAGCACGACTTGTTCGCCGAAGAGATCGGTGACGGTTTCTTCGCGGAAGTTCGTTTCAAAAACGCCGGCACGGGCACAGCCGACGCCACCTGCCCATGCAAGAGCGGTTTGTTTTGCCTTGCCGGAGACGTCCTGATGGACGGCGATCAAGCCTGGGACACCTTTGCCTGCAACGAATTGTGAACGCACTGTGTGGCCAGGGCCTTTAGGTGCGACGAGGATCACATCCACATTTTTCGGTGGGGTGATGGTTTTGAAGTGAACGGCGAAACCATGTGAGAAGAGCAGTGTCTTATCCTTGGTGAGATAAGGCGCGATGTCCTTTTCATAGACCGAAGGAATCACGGTGTCTGGGGTGGCGACGAAAATCACGTCGGCAGCCTTGACTGCTTCTGCGGTATCCATGACCTCGAAGCCAAGTTTCTTGGCGACTTCACGGGACTTCGACTTCGGGTAGAGGCCGATGATGACCTTGAGGCCACTGTCCTTGAGGTTGAGCGCGTGGGCGTGGCCTTGTGAGCCGAAGCCAATCACGGCGAGGGTTTTCTTTTTCAGAGGAGCAATCGGGGCATCCTTGGTGGTATAGATCTTCGCGGCCATGGCAGATCGGTAGGTTAGTTCAGTTAGGGCACGCCGCAGGCCATCGGGGCACGCGGCGGGGCGGCACACTGGCGGGCTGGCGGGACGGGGTCAAGCAACAACAAGGGAAATAGCGCGGCAGCGAGGATAATGAGTCAATTACCCAAAATGGCAGCCCCCCTCGCTTGCACCCGAATGTTGAGGCGAGCTACATACAATCACCGTCGGCCACAAGGAGATCTCAGGTTTCTATCAAGTGAGTTTCGCGATGAGCGCACGGATTTCCTCGCGGGCGTTGAGTTCGCCGAGCCACGCGGAGGGCAGGGTGGAAACGGGGAAGGCGGCACCGTAAACCATACCAATCATCATCCCTCGCGCAGCGGAATCGCCACCCGCATTGATGTTCTCGATGAGAGCGGTGGCAGGTGCTTCCGGATGCCGCAGTAAGAGATGGCAGACTCCGGTGAAAGCGTCCGGGATGTGACAGGTTAGGCCGTGGTCATTGAGTGCTTCCGCATCGCTGCTGGGTGACCCGCTCGAGAGCTGGGCTGCGGTGATCCATTCCATGGGAATCGCTTTCCAATGGGAGAGTCTAGCAGTTTTTTCAAGTGCTTGAGAAATGCTGGCTCCCCGTTGGACATCGAGCACGAGGCGGGCGAAAAATTCAGCAGTCTCGATCACAGCGGAATCGCCGTGGGTGAAGGCAGTGAGAGCACGGGCCGCAGAAAAGAGGCGGGCGTCATTCTCCCATTCGAGAAGAAAAAGGGGAGCGATCCGCGCGGCTCCTGCTAGATCAGCAGATGCAGAGGCCGCATTTTCCAAGGGCATGCCGGATTGCAAATGAGCGAGCGTTTTTTTGGTCGCGCTGTCCCGATAAGAAATGGTTGTAGGGTCTTCCCAAAACGCCCGCCAAACTTTAGAAAAATGAGTGAGATTGAAGTGTCCCAGCTCGGCGATGGATCGTAAAACGATCAGAGTCTGATCTCCGTAATGCGTGAAATCTCCCGTTTTCCGCCCTGCATGATAGGCGGTGGCAGGCGGCAAATACCCCATGATATGTCCGAACCGCTGCCTGAGTTCTTTCTGCTGATAGATCCAGTGCGGTCCAAGGGCGAGTGCGTCACCGATGAATGAGGTGAAAACGATGTCAGAGGGTGCCGCCATAAATAAAGCGAACAATAGTCTCGGAATGCAGATGCTTCAAGTAGTTCTACCACTCTTATTCGTGGTGCTGATCAAGATCACATCAACGACTCAAGCGCAGCCGCGATGGGGACGGTTTGGCGCTGGCGGTCGATGAAATAGCTCACTTCATGGTAGCCCGCAGTTTCTAGCAGCCGTAAGGCGGTGGCGTAGCCATCACCCACACGCTGCGGGACATGTGCGTCCGCCCCGATGACCACGGGGATGCCGCGTTCTTGCATGAGTGCCAGTTGCGAGGGCGAGGGATTCATTTCTGGTAGAGCCTTTTGGACGCCGCTGGTGTTGAGTTCCATGGCCACACCGGTGGCGGCGATGCGGTCGAGCGCGTGTTCGATGGTCGGACGCAAGCGGTTAAAATCCCAATCTGCAGGTGATTCGTTTTTAATGAGGTCCGGATGCGCCAAGGTGTCGAACAGCCCACTCTCCGCCGAGAGGGCGAGGTGGTCGTAGTAGAGTTTCTGATAGCTATGAATCTTTCCCGTGTAAAACAGCTTCCGATAGTCAGAAACCTGATAGTGAATGGAGCCAAGAACGTGGCTCAGGGGAACGTTGGCATGGAGTTTTTCTAACCAAGGCTCCACGCCCGGATAGTAATCACTTTCCAATCCCAGTCTCACGTCCAGCCGCCCGGCAAAAACGTCGCGGGTAGAGGCGACCATGGCGATGTATTCATCGAGCTGATCCGGACTCATGCGGACGTTAGAAGAAAACCCATCGGGTAGCGGGCAGTGGCAGGTGAAGGTAATGCCTTTGAAATTCCGGGCCAAGGCGACCTCCGCGTATTCGTCCGTCGTCCCGAGAGCATGCTTGCACAGCGTCGTATGGCAGTGGGATTCGTATAAGAGGGGTGCGGGCATTTTTCCTGCTAGTCCAACATCGCCCGGAAGCGAGGGAGAATCTTTTGATAGAGCGAATTCTTTCCTCCGCGTGCGAGCTGAAGTCCTACCAGCTCCGCGGGTGATGTAGGATCGGCGGGTGATAGAGAAGTGGCTTTGTAAGATCCGGCTTCAACCTGTTTTTGAAGGTGGGACGCGCCAATTTCATAAGTCACCTGCACGGTGGCGGCTTCCGCACGGAGGACGAGTGAGGAGAGCGGTGCGGAGGCCGGGTCGGCACGGAGAATGGTTGAAATGACGACGCCAGAATTTGATCGATATGCGAAGCCATCTGCACACTCGCAGTCATTCCATTTCGCCTGGGTGGCAAGCCATGCCAGAATTTGGAGAGCGCTATTTCGGTGGTCAGGGTGATAGGTGATCTCCACCATGTGAATTCCGGGCAGCGCCGTTTTTGCAGTAGGATCATCGAAGAGACTGGCAATCCCGATGCGGAATTGAAATGACCGGGTCCAAGCATGATCCTGAATGATCAGATCATCGTTGAATTGGGAATTTTCCTCGATCATGCGGAAGGACGCCGCCGGGTTTGCCCACGATGAACTGTCAATGATAAGACGGTCGATCACACTCACAAGCCGCTCAGTTAGAATGTCGGAAAGTTCTCCCTGCCACCAGAACACAAGAGGCAGATCGGAATTGAGGTGAGCGAAAACGGTATTGCGGAAGCGTCCTGTGACACGACCCGTTAGGTAAAATGAGATTTGCTCGCAGCACACGGACTTCTTCCCTTCCGCGAGGTGGCAGTGAGCAGTGATCCAGGCGCGGATGTGCGGTTCGGCGGCACTATCGATTTCGACTAGAATCGCCCGGCATGCATGCTCGCGCGTGAGTTCGCGGATGATACCCGAGTTCTCGATTAGAGAGTTGGGTTTTTCCGAAAACACGACGAGATTCATCAGCGAGGCATTGGTGCTTGCTTCGTCCTGTTCCCAAAGTTTGCGCAGCTCCTTGTCGATATCGGAAACCGGGATCTCAATGCCGAGCTCCGGGCAGAAGTCGGGGATGGGTGAGGGGAGTGTGCTCATTTCAACGGTAAATGTCTTTGCGGTGGCCGATACGGAAAATCTTCCCTGAACCGATCCTGTTGCAGAATCATAGCCTCCTCCATTGGTTGCCGTCCTGTTGCAAGAGCTGGTCTGCTTCGCGCGGCCCCCACGACCCGGCGACGAACTCCGCCATCGGCGGCGGCGTATCGGACTGGTGCCAAGCGTGCTCAATGTGGTCGATGAATTTCCATGCCTCCTCCACTTCGTCGCGGCGGGCGAAGAGCGTGGCATCGCCGGCGATGGCATCGAGCAGCAGGCGCTCGTAGGCTTCCGGGCTGCCTTTGCCGAAACTGGTGGCGTAATGGAAATCCATTTTCACCGGCTCCAGGCGCAGGCTGGTTCCCGGGATTTTTGAAACCATGCGTAGCGAGATTCCCTCGTCCGGTTGGATGCGGATGACAAGCACGTTGCCACCTGGGGCACCGGCATTCGGGGTGTTAAAAAGCACGCAGGGAGCGTCTTTGAAATGCACAGAAATCTCGGTGGATTTCTTCGGCAGGCGCTTGCCCATACGGATGTAAAACGGGACGCCGCTCCAGCGCCAGGTGTCGATGAGGAGTCTAACGGCGACATACGCTTCCGTGTCAGATTTAGGAGCTACCCGGTCTTCCTCGCGGTAGCCTGGAACTGCATTTCCATCAATATTTCCTGCCGTGTATTGGCCCCGCACGACGTTAGCGGCGACTTTTTCCGGTGTGTCCCACTGGCGGAGCGAGCGAATCACTTTCACCTTTTCATCGCGCACCCCATCGGCTGATAGATCGGTGGGCGGCTCCATGGCCACAAGGCTGAGAAGCTGAAGTAGGTGATTTTGCACCATATCCCGCAGAGCCCCGGCTCCGTCATAATATCCACCGCGCCCGCCTTCCATGCCGAGGTTTTCAGCGCAGGTGATTTGGATATGGCTGATATATTTACTGTTCCAGAGCGGTTCGAAAATGGCATTCGCGAAACGCAGCACCATCAAGTTTTGGGCGGTTTCCTTACCGAGATAATGGTCGATCCGGTAAGTGTCGTTTTCTTGAAACGTCTCGTTGACGACTTGGTTGAGGTGCTTGGCCGTGGCAAGATCTGTGCCGAAGGGTTTTTCAACGATCACACGAGCCCAACAGCCTGGCTTCGCTTCATTAAGTCCAGCGTTTTTCAAATGGATTAGAATCACATCAAAGAACTCCGGTGCGGACGCGATGTAATACAAGCGATTGCCTTTGCCGCCGTGCTCGGCATCCAGCGCGTCGAGCTTTTCTGCTAGGCTTTTGTAGCCCGCCACGTCATCGAACTCTGAAGTGTGATAGGTGACAGACTGGATGAAATTTCCCCATATCTTGTCATCCTGTCCTGAGCGAGAAACCTGCCGGTTCAATAGTTCCAGCCCCTCGCGGAACTCAATATCGGATTTCTGCCGCCTAGCGAAACCAATGATTTTGACTCCGGTCGGCAGCTCGCCATCGACTGCTAGATTATAAAGTGCCGGGATCAGCTTGCGGTGGGTCAGATCCCCGGTGGCACCGAAGATCACGATGGAACAAGGTTCGGCAGGCGAGCGGGAAACGAGGTCTTCTCGGAATGGATTGCTCATGGAGTTGCTGGAGTTTCCACCAACTGACCGCCTGACGCAAAGCCAAATCCGGTGGCCTGGAGAAAATGCGATTCATGTCTGGCATGCGCTTGGTGCGTTGGATCCACATTGGCCGGAGGATTGAATGAGGAATTGGACAGTGAAGGGGCATCGATGTATGGTCCCTGTTAGGCCCAGCAAGTAGCACTTCTCGGTGCGACTCTCCACAATCCTTCGAAACTTTTTCATTTTGCGGCGACGCTTGCCCTGATCCGGCGTAGGTTCACTGCCATGCACGCATCCAAGACTGAAGCAAAAGACCCTATCTGTGGTATGACGGTGGATCCTGCTTCAGCGCTGCACGCCGTACGGGACGGCGAAACATTCTACTTTTGCAGCGAGCATTGTCGCACAAAGTTTCTGTGTGAGCCTGTCCCTGTTAAATCAGCCATGAGTTGCTGCGGTGGTACGCATGGTCACGCAAATGTGAAGCCTTCACCCACAGCCAGATACTTCTGCCCGATGTGTCCTGGCCAGGAATCCGACAAGCCCGGCGACTGCCACAAATGCGGTATGGCATTGGAACCGGTGAACGCGAGTGTAGGTGCGGACGATCATGAAGATAATTCGGAGCTCAATGACATGACTCGGCGTTTCTGGTTAGGAGCAGCTCTGACCTTGCCCGTGTTTGTCCTTGCGATGGCGCACATGATCCCGGCGCTGAGCCATGCTTCATGGTTGACAGGCGATGTATCACGTTGGATCCAGTTTGGTCTAACTACGCCGGTTGTGTGGTGGGCGGGCTGGCCATTTTTTAAGCGTGGTTGGCGTTCTATCAGGTCGATGAATCTCAACATGTTCACGCTGATCGCCATCGGAGTGGGCGCTGCGTATGTGTTTAGCGCCGTGGCAATGCTCATGCCTGAACTTTTCCCGCCTACGATGGATCATAGCGGCAAGGTGGGGATCTACTTTGAAGCTGCCGGCATGGTCACGGTGCTGGTGCTACTAGGCCAAGTGCTCGAACTTCGTGCGCGCCGCCGCACAGGTAGCGCGATCAAAGCCCTGCTCAATCTCGCGCCGCCTACGGCACGCAAAATCGTCTCCGGCGGCGATCAGGAAGTTTCGCTCGATCAAGTGCGGGTCGGCGATTCGTTGCGGGTGGTTCCCGGAGATAAGGTTCCCGTCGATGGCATCATCGTAGAAGGTCACTCCAGCGTGGAGGAATCCATGGTTAACGGCGAGCCACTCCCTGTGGAAAAATTCCCCGGTGATCAAGTGACTGGCGGCACCGTGAATGGCGCGGGAAGCTTCGTCATGCGCGCCGAGCGAGTGGGCAACGATACTCTGTTAGGCCAGATCATCAGGATGGTGGCGGAAGCGCAGCGCAGTCGTGCGCCAATTCAGGGTCTCGCCGATAAAGTCTCTTCCATTTTTGTCCCGACAGTTCTAGCAGTTTCGCTGCTCACCTTCGTCGTCTGGATGTGGATCGGTCCCGAGCCGCGGCTGGCGTATGCCTTGGTCAATGCCGTGGCGGTTCTCATCATCGCCTGTCCTTGTGCGCTGGGTTTGGCGACTCCCATGTCAATCATGGTAGGTGTCGGGCGCGGCGCGCAGCTCGGCGTGTTAGTGAAAAATGCCGAGGCTCTCGAACGATTAGAGAAGGTGAATACGTTGGTGGTGGATAAAACGGGCACGCTCACGGAAGGTAAGCCAAAGCTGATAGATATACTTCCCAGCGCGGGTTTTAACCCGAGGGATTTTCTACAACTCGCGGCCTCGTTGGAACAAAACAGCGAGCACCCCCTGGCCTCTGCGATTGTGCGCGGCGCGAAGGATCAAAATCTCTCCCTTGGCGAAGTGAAAGATTTCCGCTCGGTGACGGCAGGTGGTGTGATGGGGAACGTTGCGGGTCGTCTCGTGATGGTAGGAAAACCCGATTTTCTCCGGTCCGAAAAAATCACCGACTTGGAGTCGCTTGAAGCCACAGCAATCCAACTTCAAGTGGACGGAAAAACAGCGATGTTCGTCGTCATCGGCGGCAAACCCGCTGGCATCCTCGCCGTTGCCGATCCGATCAAGGCCACCACCGCTGATGCCATCAAGGACCTTCACGCGCTGGGCATCAAACTCATCATGCTCACCGGAGATAACCATCGCACCGCCGCGGCCGTGGCTAAGGAACTCGGAATCGACACCGTGGAGGCGGAAATCGAACCTGCTGGCAAAGTCGCCAAAGTGAAGCAGTTGCGTGGCGAGGGAAAGCACGTTGCCATGGCGGGAGACGGGATTAACGACGCCCCCGCACTCAGCGAGGCCGAAGTGGGTATTGCCATGGGCACTGGCACGGATGTGGCGATGCAAAGCGCTGGTATCACGCTGGTGAAGGGTGATCTGAGAGGGATCGCCCAAGCCATTCGTCTCAGCCGTGCCACCATGAGCAACATTCGCCAAAATCTCGTTTTCGCCTTCTTTTACAACGCCCTCGGCATCCCTATCGCTGCTGGCGTGCTTTATCCCCACTACGGAATGCTGCTTAGCCCGATCATCGCGGGTGCGGCGATGAGCCTCAGCTCAGTGTCTGTGATTACCAATGCACTGCGATTGCGGCATGCAAAATTATAAAGGCTGAATCCACCAAGTAAAAAATTGTTAGATCCATCACTTTGCGTCAATGCCTGGCGGCGTCCCATACCCAGTGAGTTTCGATGACGAGTCTGCTTTCGGCACGCGAAAATAATAGACCCCATAGCCATTACTTTTCTGCCCGCGATATGATCGGCCATCGGTGGCATTGATGATCACTGGGTGTCCATCTTTTTTCTCGGTGCCTAGGAACATCGCCACATGATGGATCCGCATGATCGCGGGGCCGTCAGCTGGTGATTCTGGCTTGGACCAAAATAACAGATCACCCGGCTTCAAATTTGTTAGTGAAGGGTCCTTCTCATCCGCGGCACCCGCAGCCACCTCGTGGAGGCGGCCGTTTTCTTTGAGCCACGCGCATTGAGAGGCTGAGCTGCGCGGCGGCTCTAATCCCGCCTTGCGCATCACGAAATACATCGCCCCAGAGCAGTCGAATCCGCCTGCCTCTGGCTCCGCGCCACCCTCAACATAGGGGAGCCACGGCGAATCGTTGAGAACCGCAAGGGCGAATTCTAGCAGATGTTTACGCGCCGTCGGCAGGGTTTCGTATTCTTTGAGATCCGCTGTCGTGAGTCTTGCCGGTTGTGGATGAGCAATGGGCGTCACGCTCGCATCCGGCGCCTGGCCTAGCAGCAACGGTGACAGTGTGGTTAGAAAAATGGCTCTCCACTTCATTCGCGATACTAGGCCTGTATCGCGCAGTGGGCAACAGGCGATTGTATCCTCCATTTCGCCCGGAATTCTGATGAAATTTTTAGGGTTCTAGACGTGATTGCCATCGAGCGGTCTCCTTTTAAACTAAAGTCTTAATTACAGATCACCAAGGCAGCGGGAAAGCGCGGTTGAAGGCGAAGACTCGGTCGCGGATGGCGTGGAGTTTTGCGGTGTGCGTATGATCTGATAGAGCTTCTGCGATGAAATCCGCAAACTGCTCAAGATGGGCTTCTTTCGATGTTCAAGTTCCAGGACAAATTACACTGAGCAACATCAGCACCCACGCATGTACGCGCCAACCATGACTGCCACAAACCCGTTCCAGCCAATACAGGAAGGATTTATGGTTATCCTTGCCCTCGGAGATTTGTTTGCCGCCGTCGCCACGCGCCATCACAGGGTAAACCGCGCCCGGATACTCGAATCGAAAGTGCCTTAGCGTCATAAAAAATAAATCGCGCAGCCACAGTCCGCGTCAATCTTGAAATCCAAGGACCCCACTCTGTTCTTGGATCACAAAGCAACTTAGTCGGTTCAAGAAATCCAACAATCAAACCTAACACCGATCAGAAATGCCCTAGGAAGGCCGCGAGTTCAAAAACGGAACGCTCCAACAATCCTTGGCCACCCAAGACAATTCCCTCGTCCTCTCGACCCCGACGAGTATGGTGATATCGGGAAGCCCGCCTGATGGCCGATTTTCCAAAGGGTTTCATCAACATCCGGTGTTCAACCGGGTAAGGCGCGATCTCTAAAACGCTCCCGTCACAGCTTTCAAACCAAAGAAGATTACGAAATCCACCATGAACGATTCGGAATTTGACCAACTTCTCAGAATGATAGTGGATGATCATCCCTTGCCGGCATTGTTTAATCAAGAGGTCTGGCAACGAATCGGGAGCGTGGAGGCGGATGGTTCCTCTGGGATCACTAGGTTTCCACCCATCATCTCCACCATCGCGCGGCCATGGGGTGCGGTAGCTGGTATAGCGGCGATGGTTACGCTGGGACTTTGGCTGGGCGCGGCGACGGCTCCGGATTCGAAGGACGCCCAGCTCGTCTATGCGGAATCGATAAGTCCCTTTGCCCAAGCCCACGGGAAATGAGAAAGGGAATCATCGTCCTGATCCTCGCCCTGTTAGCGGGAGTGACGGCATTCTGTTTGATGCGGTCCCATAAGATGGCGGTCATCCGCGGGCCGCTTCTGGATGCCATGCCTGAATTGGCATGGGTCAGAACGGAACTGAAACTCACGGACGAGCAGTTTGCGAAAGTTTCCGAACTGCACGCCGCCTATCGGCCGAAATGCAAGGAGTTGTGCAGGAGCATTTCCGATGCCCATGAAAAGATGGAAGGACTGGCACGGAAGGACAGAAATCTGACCCCCGAACTGGAGGAAGCCCTCCGCGAGCACGCCCGGATTCACGTCGAATCGCAACAGGCCATGCTGAAGCATCTATATGAAACCGCTGCGGTTCTTGATCATAACCAGGCGAGCCGCTATTTGGAGGCAATGCTTCCCTACGCGCTGGACTTCAGCCACAGCGAGTCTGCCAACCTTCATTCGCGCTAGGAGCCACCGGAAATGGAAGCTTCCGACCCCGAGTTGATGACCCGTCTGGCCAATGGAAATGATCTCGCGCTCAATGAATTGATGGACCGATGGAGTGATCGTGTCGCCGCGTTCCTCTACAAAATGACAGGGCAGCGCGATGCCGCCGTGGATCTTGCACAGGAGACTTTCGTGAGACTCTATCAGGCCCGTGGGCGCTACCGGGCAACGGGGAATTTCAGCACCTATCTTTTCGCCATCGCCACAAATCTGGCGAGGAATCACGCCCGCTGGAAAAGCCGGCATCCGACGGTTTCCCTCGACGCCATGCACGCTGATGGGACCGCAGTGATAAGTGACCCGCCTGACATGAGACAAACCCCTGATGAGGTGGCCCGCTCCGTCGAGAAATTCCGTGCCGTGCATGAAGCTTTCCAATGCCTGCCTGTGGATTTGCGCGAGGCGATGAGTTTGTTCGTTTACGAGGGATTGGGCTATGCGGAGATCGCTGCCATTTCCCAATGCAGCCCGAAGGCCGTGGAAACTCGCATCTATCGGGCGCGGCAAATCCTCAAGGATCGCTTGAGCGAGTTCATTTCATGAAACGGATGTCATCTTCCGTTTCATCGTGATCTAAAAAATAAAAAGGTTTTTCCAAGGGTTTTGGGGCGGATCGGACATATACTATCCGGTGGCGCTCGATGGGCGCCTCCTGATAAACAACCTCATCAAAAACAATGAAAAAGAACCATATTCTCGCCACCGCTCTTTTCGCGACCCTCGCGGCTCTCGGCATGCCTTCCACCTATGCTGAAGAAACCAAACAGCCCGTCAAAGAAGAGCCCGCCAAAGAAGTGAAACCCGAAGGGAAGAAGGAAACCGTCAAGCCATACAAGTTGGACACCTGTATCGTCTCTGACGAGAAACTCGATGAAATGGGCAAGCCCTTCGTCTTCACCCACGAAGGCCAGGAAATCAAACTGTGCTGCAAAAAGTGCAAGGCGAAATTTGACAAGGATCCCGCCAAGTATCTCAAAAAGCTCGAAGGCAAATAACCGCCTGCGGGTATTTGGTGGACGCTTGGGCCAATCGATGGCCCTGGCGTTTTCGTTTGTTGATTTCGCAATCAGGTCCGCTGACCCTCTGATGACTTTTGACCATTGATCCCGGCAACGTCGCCCGCTTGATACCATGAACAAATCCTTCCGCGTCCTTCCCCTGGCACTCCTGTCCTCGTGTGTGGGGCTGTCCACTGATCCTTTGGGCTCCGTGCGGACAGAGACCAAAGGAAACCTTGGTTATGATCTTGCCTCACCCTCCACCAATGGAGATTCCACTGAGGTCAAATCCCGTGTGGGCGCCATCCTTGCCCGCCCGCTGGGGGTGAATGGTGCAGCTCAAATCGCGTTGCTCAATAACCGGCGGCTGCGGGCCACACTTGAGGATGTCGGCATTTCACAAGCGGAACTGGTGGAGGCAAGCACGCCCCACAACCTTACACTCGCCTCCAGCGTGCGCTTTCCCAGTGGCGGGGGTTCGGCCAACTGGGAATTCAACATTGCGGGCGACATCCTGGATTCGCTTCTGATTCCGCTGAAGCAGCATATCGCTGCGGGCGAACTGGTGGCCACCGAGCGACGCGTCAGCCATGAAATTCTGCAACTCGCCGCCGAAACGAGAGGCGCATGGTTCACGCTGCTGGCCAGCGAACAACAACTCGCCAAGCTCAAGGACATCGCGGGTGTGAATGAAACCATGTCGGACTTCGCCTCCCGGACGCATGATGCAGGGAACATCAACGACCTTGAGTTGCTGGAAATGCAAGTCGGCTATCGGCAGGCTCAGGCGGACATCAAACGGGCAAGTGCGGACGTGGCATCCAATCGTGCGAAGTTGAATCGCCTGCTCGGGCTCAACGGTTCACAGGCCGGATGGACACTCGCCCGGAGCGAACTTCCCTCACTGCCTGAAGCTGATCCTTCCTTGGCAAAAGCCGAAGCGGTGGCCCTCGCACAACGACAGGACCTGGCGGCGGCAAAGGCTCATTTGTCGGTCATGGAAACGATGCTCACGGCGAAGAAGAAAACGCGCTTGATCCCCGGACTGAATCTTGGTGCCGACACGGAACATGAATCAGGCGGCGGCCAACTTACAGGGCCGACGCTGGAGATGGAATTGCCGCTCTTCAATCGCGGCAAGGCCTCCATCGCCAAGCTTGAAGCCGAGTCGCGGCAAGCGAACGATGAGGTCGAGGCCATCGAGTCGGAAATCCGCAACGACGTGGCGGCCAGTCATACCGCGATGCGATTGGCACGGGATGCCGCCGATTTTCAATCGTCCACATTGCTTCCCCAACGCCGCGAGATACTCAAGCAAACCCTGCTTCACTACAACGCCATGCAGAAGAGCAACATTGCTCTGCTCCGCGTCAAGGAGGACGAACAACACGCTGAAAAGGAAGCCATCGACAGCCTTCGCGACTATTGGCTGGCACGGGCCGAACTTGAAAAAGCCGTTGGAGGCAACCTCAACGCCAGCACGAGAAGCAAGCCCGCGGCTGCCAATCCACCTTTGCCTTCCTCACGCCGTTCCAACAAGCCCGCTGGTCATTCCCATAAGCAATAAGCCATCCACTCCATCGACCAAAAACTCATGAACCCGGATTCCGATTCCTCACTTACCAGCCGACGCAAACTCCTGACCGGTGCGGCTGCGTTCATTGGCGGCAGTGCCCTTTTTCAGAAAGCGGCTGCTGCTGAAGAAATGGACTTGAAGTCGATGCCTGGGATGTCCGCAGGCCACGACATGTCCAAGATGCACACCAGCGGCTCAGTCAAAATGACGCCGAAAACGAAGGTGCCGGTCAGCACGGGCAAGACGGAGCCCCTGCATCCCGAGGGAATCAATTACCGTCCCGTCATCACGCCGAACGGCAAAACATTGCCCTGGAAAATGGTGGATGGAGTAAAGGTATATCATCTTGTCGCCGAGCCGGTGACTCATGAGTTCGCGCCCGGACTGGTCGCGGAGTGCTGGGGTTACAACGGGCGCGTTCATGGTCCCACGATCGAAGCCGTCGAAGGCGACAAGGTCCGAATTTATGTGACCAACAAGCTCGAAGCCCCCACTACGGTGCATTGGCATGGCGTGCTTCTTCCAAGCGGTATGGATGGGGTTGGCGGCGTCAGTCAGAAAGCCATCCAGCCGGATGAAACTTTCAAATATGAGTTCACTCTCAGGCAGCACGGCACGCTGATGTATCATTCCCACCATGATGAAATGACCCAGATGCAGCTCGGCATGATGGGGCTTTTCATCATTCATCCGAAGGAACCGGAAGCAAATCCACCTGACCGCGACTATGCCTTCATGCTCAGCGAATGGAAAATCGAGGTGGGTGCGAGCCGTCCCGATCCTAACGAAATGACGGATATGAATGTTTTCACATTCAACGGCCGCTGTTTCCCGGCTACCGAAGCGATGGTTGCAAAAACCGGCGAGAAAGTCCGCATCCGCATCGGCAATCTCAGCACGATGAGTCATCACGCAATCCACATGCACGGCTACTATTTCAAAGTCGTCGCCACTGATGGCGGGCAGATCCCCGAAGCGGGCCAATGGCCCGAGACCACCGTTCACATGCCGACGGGCAGCACCCGCACCATCGAACTCGTGACCGACACTCCAGGTGACTGGGTCGTCCACTGCCACATGCTGCACCACGTGATGACGCAGATGGGACATCAGTTCGGCAATGTCATCGGCATGGACACCACGGGGATCGCCAAGAAAATCCGGAAGTTGATTCCGGGCTACATGGCCATGGGTGACACCGGCATGGGCGATATGGGCGACATGGGCATGACCGTCCCTCCCAACTCCTTGCCGATGGTCGGTGGCCAGGGGAAATACGACTACATCACCATGGGTGGCATGTTCACCATGCTGAAGGTGCGCGATACGTTGCCTGCCGATGGCAGCGATCCCGGCTGGTATGAATGTCCCGCAGGAACACTTGCGGGGGTGGCACCCGAAGCGGACCTCAAACGCGACGGCATCAAACTCTGAGCCAACTGCCTTTGTTTCTAACCAACCACCGCGCACCAATTATGAAGGCCCCCCGCTGGCGCAAAAAGATCCTGATAACGGCGGCAGCCATTGCTCTTGGCATCCAGTTCATACCCGTACCGCGGGACAATCCGCCGATCGTGAAGGAGTTGGTTTGGGATTCACCTAAGACCCGCTCGTTCGCGCAGCGGGCGTGTTTTGATTGCCACAGCAACCAAGTCAGATGGCCTTGGTATTCCCACGTTGCCCCGGTCTCATGGATGATCAGCAAGGATGTGAGGGATGCCCGTGAAATGCTGAATTTTTCAGCCATCACCTCCGACGATGATTTTGATTTCGTGGCCAAACGAATCAATAAGGCCGTGATGCCACCGAAGAAGTATCTCGCGCTCCACGCCGAGGCCAATCTAACGGATTCCGAAAAGACGGCGTTCCTCGCAGGATTGAAAAAGTCTTTTGAGCTTTCCGGTCTTTGATATTGGCAAGGCTTTCCACAGCGAGGGAATGGTTTCGGACTGGGTGGTCATGAAGTTATTCCAAGCGAATCGAGGCGGTACGGGAATGCGCGTCCAAGCCCTCGATCTCGCCGAAGCGCTGGACAAGCGGGGTGGTTTTCTCCAGTGCGGCACGGTCGAACTTTACGATGCTGGTGCGGCGCTGGAATTGATCTACGGTGAGGCCGGAGAAGGATTTTCCCGCGCCACCGGTGGGCAGTGTGTGACTGGGTCCAGCAACGAAATCTCCGGTGGCCACCGGTGAGTAATTCCCGAGGAAAATGGCACCGACATTGCGGATTTTTGCGATGGCGGCGGCTTCATCCCTCACGATCAAACTGAGGTGCTCCGGGGCATAGCGGTTACAAATTGTGATGGCTTCATGCAGGTCAGCAGTCTCGATCAACCACGCCCGGTGCTCGAGGGTGTCGCGGATGATCTCCGCACGAGGCAAGTGGGTTAGTTGCTTTTGAAGCTCTTTCTGCACCGCCGCAATCAACGCGGATGAAGTGCTGACAAGGATAATTTCACCGTCATGACCATGCTCGGCTTGGGCGAGCAAATCCGCTGCGACGAACGCCGGATTTGCCGTGTCGTCGCACAGCACCATGATTTCACTCGGCCCGGGTAACAGATCGATGGCGACGGTTCCGAAAACCTGCCGCTTGGCCTCGACGACGTATTTGTTACCGGGACCGAAAATCTTGTCCACGGGCCGGATCGTCTCCGTGCCATAAGCCATGGCGGCGATGGCCTGTGCGCCGCCGATTTGATAGATTTCCGTTGCGCCACAGAGTTTCAATGCCACCAGCATTTGCGGGTTCAGTTTGCCATCCCTGCCGCATGGAGTGCAGACGACGATTTCCTTACAACCCGCCGCTTGGGCGAGCGTGGCGGTCATCAGGACGGTGGACACCAGCGGAGCACCGCCGCCCGGCACATAAATGCCGACCCGGCCGAAGGGTTGATAGATTTCGCCGACCTCCGCGCCTTGGGCATTTGTCATCTGCCAATCCTGCCGCAACCCGCGTTTGGCGAAGGCGAGGACATTGGCGTGGGAGGCGATCAGCGCTGGATCCGTGAAAGCCTCGATTTCCGTCGGTTCGACACGGAGCGATTCGGTGGTTAGGTCGACGTGGTCGAATTTACGGGCCAATTCGACCAGCGCGGCATCGCCACGGGTTTTCACGTCAGCGAGGATGCCGGCGACGAGTTGTTCGACCTCCAGCCCCGGAGCATAGCGGCGGTTCAACCGAGCGAGCGCGCAAGCGTCATCGATAGATTGTGTGGATAGAATTTTCATGCGATCTCAATCCACATAGCGTTCCAGAACCATGAGCAGCTCCCTCAGCATTCTTTGGCTCTCTTTCGGGTTGCTCGCGTGCTCGATACATTCCTTGGTGTGCTGGTGGATAATCACTTGGGCGAAAGACTTGAGGGCTTTTCTGACAGACACGACCTGGGTGAGCACGTCGGGACAATCGCTGTCTTCATCGAGCATCCGTTCGATCGCGGCGATTTGACCGGCGATCTTGCGCAGGCGGATTTGCAGCGCCCGCTTTTCGGCGGGTGGATGGACATGGGTGTGTTTTTTCATGGGCGGAGACGGATTTGGCTGACCGCAGAAAACAGCATGAATACGGGCTTGGCAAGAAGGGGTATGGGGGTATGTTCCTTTTCATGTTGTTGGCACTCACCGATTTCTCTCAAGCTTTGTCCCAAGGAGCTTCGCATGCGTGGCTCTTCATTCCCACCGCCATTCTGCTGGGTGCGTTGCACGGCCTGGAGCCGGGACATTCCAAGACGATGATGGCGGCGTTCATCGTCGCGGTGCGGGGGACCGTCGGGCAGGCCGTCTTGTTAGGGCTCTCCGCTGCCTTCTCCCACTCGCTGATCATCTGGGCACTTGCGGCGGTGGCCCTCAGGTATGGCAGCCAATGGAATGCCGAAACGACCGAACCGTATTTCCAACTTGTTTCAGCCCTGATAATCGTAGCGCTTGCCCTCTGGATGTTCTGGCGAACCCGGCGGGATACCAAAGCCGCTGCGGCACATGAGCACCACGCCCACGGACACGACGATACCAAGCTGATCAACACCGGCCACGGCATCGTGAATCTATCAGTCTTTGAAACGGGTGTGCCTCCTGTGTTCCGGTTGGCCTTTTCCGAGCATGGGAAATCGTATCTTCCCGAACCCTCCAGCGTGATCATCGAAACGGTGCGTCACGGTGGCGAGCGCCAGACGTTCGCCTTCGTGACGAAGGACGGCTATCTCGAATCGACGACCGACATTCCGGAGCCGCATGAATTCGACTTGACTCTTACGGTTTCCCACTCCGGTCACTCGCACAGCTATCCCGTGGAATTCCGTGAACACGATCACGGGCATTCGCATGATCATGGTGATCTGCCTGCCGGGGCGGATTTTCAGGACGCGCACGAAGCGGCTCACGCCCTCGATATTCAAAAGCGCTTCATGAACCGCGAGGTCACCACGCCGCAAATCGTTCTTTTCGGACTAACCGGCGGCCTGCTGCCATGCCCTGCGGCGTTCACGGTGTTGATCGTGTGTATGCAGGTAAAGCAATACACGCTGGGGTTCGCGCTGGTCGCCGCATTTAGTTTTGGCCTCGCCCTGACGATGGTAACTGTTGGAGCGGTCGCGGCGTGGAGCATTAAACATGCGGAAAAGAAGTTCACTGGATTTGGCAACCTGATGCGCAAGGCCCCCTACATATCATGTGCTTTGCTGCTAACACTTGCGGCTTACATGGCATGGCAAGGTTGGCACGGCCTTCAAGGTCACCATTGACTTTCCGTCGACGGAAATCGGTCAGGTGGCACTCAGAAGGAAGATAGTGGATCGGATGGCTGCGAAGTTCAGCCCTCGATTTTTACCCGCAGAAGTTTAACCGAAGTCACGAAAACCAGGATGTTGGGGCCAAGATGGATCATTGCAGCCTGGATCGGACCGTCGATGGGGCCAGTGAAAGCGTCGGGGTAAACCGGCTTGAAACAGAGAATAAAAGAGTCTTATAGAGAAAACCTAGTCAGTAGCTCTGACCACGAACCCTACGCTCTTGAGCAGTAATGTTCCGGGTTTAGCATGGGGGAGTGGAGACGCAGGCCAGCCATCGAGCTCCGAAATCCATGTTCCCGTGTGCCGACCATTCAGGACTGATCCCGGTCATGACCCCGGTTACTCAGCGTTCAATTTGAACGCGTTCCATCGCCGATTTTTAGAAATTCCGAAACTTCACCAGGGCAGCGGGAACGCTCGGTTGAAGGCGAAGACTCGGTCGCGGATGGCGTGGAGCTTTGCGGTGTTGGTGTGATCTGATAGGGCTTCTGCGATGAAATCCGCGACTTGCTCGACATGGACTTCCTTCATGCCGCGGGTGGTGATCGCAGGCGTGCCGATGCGGATACCGCTGGGTTTCATCGGGCTACCGGTGTCGAAGGGGATGCCGTTTTTGTTGACGGTGATCCCCGCTTCGTCGAGGGCGTGCGAGGCATCGGTGCCATTGAGGTTCTTGTTGCGGAGGTCCACTAACATCACATGATTGTCCGTGCCGCCGGAGCAGATGCGGAAACCGTGAGTGGTAAGTCTAGCAGCGATGGCCTGGGCGTTCTTGATGACCTGCGCGGAGTATTCTTTGAACTCAGGCTTAAGCGCTTCACCAAAGCAGATGGCCTTCGCGGCGATGACGTGCATGAGCGGTCCACCTTGGATGCCGGGAAAGACTTGCGAATCGATTTTTTTAGCAAACTCTTCTTTGCACAAAATGATGCCGCCACGAGGGCCGCGCAGGGATTTGTGCGTGGTCGATGTCACGAAATCCGCATGCGGGAACGGGCTTGGATGCAGCCCGGCAGCGACGAGGCCGGCGATGTGCGCCATATCGACAAACAAATAAGCTCCGACTTCTTTCGCAAGTTTTCCCATGCGTTCGAAGTCGATAACGCGGGAGTAAGCGGAAGCCCCCACAGTGATCAGCGCTGGCTTAATCTCGCGGGCGGTTTTCTCTAACTCATCGTAGTTGATGCGCTCGTCGTCCGGAGAAACTCCGTAGTGTGTGACATCGTAAAAACGGCCGGAGAAGTTCGCCTTGTGACCGTGTGTTAGGTGTCCGCCATGGGCGAGATCCATGGTGAAGATTTTATCGCCGGGCTTGAGCACGGAGAAGTAAACGGCGGTGTTTGCTTGGGAGCCGGAGTGCGGCTGGACGTTGGCGTGTTCTGCGCCGAAGAGTTGCTTCGCGCGGTCGATTGCGAGTTGCTCGACGACATCGACATTTTCACATCCGCCATACCAGCGCTTGCCGGGATAGCCTTCCGCATACTTGTTAGTGAGGACTGAGCCTTGGGCCTCCATTACGGCGGGGGAGGTGAAATTTTCGGAAGCGATCAGCTCGATATTGTTCCGCTGGCGATGCTCCTCGGCAGTGATCGCAGCATAAATGGCGGGGTCAGTCTCGGAGATGCGGCTGCCGGAAGATTTACAAATGCGACCCACGTGGCGGCCACCTTCGAAAGCGGTGGAGAGAAACGCGTCTGCCATTTCGATGGCGGTTGCTTCGTCGGTGTATTTTCCGGCGAGGCAGAGCACATTGGCGTCGTTGTGCGAGCGTGTGATGGTGGCTTCATCCACAGTTCTAACATTCGCCGCGCGGACGTGGCGGTGGCGGTTTGCGGCGATGCACATGCCGACGCCCGAGGTGCAGGCAAGAATGCCAAAATCATAAGTGCCATCTGCCACATTACGGGCCACGAGGTTCGCATAATCCGAATAGTCCACAGAGGCGGTGCTGTTCGTGCCGAAGTCGTTGACTTCGTGGCCGAGTGATTGGAGGTGTTTGACGACGGCGTTTTTCAGATCGACGGCGCCGTGATCGGCTCCGATGGCAATGCGGCAGGTAGGATAGCTCATGGACAGGTCAGGATTGAAAGGTGGGAAAGCGAACTTGCAAACCGGAAACTTCAGCAGAAGCCAAAATGATCTTAGTTTCCGGGTTGGGCTGCATGTTCGCGGGCGAGCGCTGCGGCACCAATGATGCCTGCTTCGTGTCCGAAAGCGGCAGGTAGAATTCTCAGCGCATCTTTGAACGGCCCGGAGAGCTGGGCGAAAAGATGTTTCTCAAACGGGTGAAACAGCAAATTTCCGGCGCGGGCGACTCCTCCGCCGATGACGATCGCCTCGGGGTTGAGCAGCCAACAGAGGTTCATGGCGGCAGTCGCTAACATTTGCCCGGTTTCATTCCAGAGAGAAGCCGCGATCGTATCACCGAGGTGGGCTGCATGGGCCAAGGCGGCAGGGGTGCATTCTTCGAGAGGTTTTTGAACGCCAGCGGCACGGTAGGCATCGTGAGCTCTGGCGGCGATTTCGTTGTTTCCGACGTAGTCCTCCAGTGCCCCTTTGTTTCCATAATGGCCGACACGGCCTTGATAATCGATGGAGGTTTGTCCGATTTCTCCGGCTCCATGGCACATGCCGCGGATCATTTGTCCGTTCGCAATGATGGCCCCGCCGACGCCAGTGCCTAGGGACATGAAGACGACGTTTTGAAATCCGCGACCTGCACCACAGCGCCACTCCGCAAAAGCCATGCAGTTCGCGTCGTTATCGACTACAACCGGGAGACCGGTGCGTGCTTCGAGAATTTGTTTGAGCGGAACATCTTGCCAACCCGGAACATTGGTGAGGCCGTGGATCAGACCTTTTTCAAAATTTACAAATCCCGGCATGCCGACACCGACGGAGGCGATTCTTGCGTGACGGGCTCGCAAGTCCTCGACGGATCGCACAATCGCGTCGATCAGTGGCCCACGTTCCCCAAATTCCTGCGTCGCGATTGGCGGGGCTTGGTCGATGAGGTGGCTTTGATAAACGACAGCGATTTTTATGCTGGTTCCGCCAAAGTCGATTCCTATGGCAAGTGGGCTGTCGTTCATCGCGGCAAAAACTATCGGTTCAGGAACGAATGGCACGTTTTTTATTACCGGCCGGCGCTGGAAAACAAGCGCACGGCGACTTGGCGGAGGCCATCAAGGGTAATGTCTGAATCGATGGCGTGGATTTCGGGAAGGCCTTTCGCGATAAGCGCTGCATCACCACCGGTGGCGATGATGGCCGGTTTGCCGGGAAGTTCCTTGCAAATCTGGGCGAGGATCTCTCTTACAAGTCCGCGGTAGCCGATGACCGCGCCCACTTGCATCGCATGGACGGTGGATTTACCGATCGCTGAGGGTGGCTCGACGAGTTCGATTTCCGGAAGCAATGCGGTTTTTCGCGTGAGGTAGCCCGACATGGCTCCCAATCCGGGTGCGATCACTCCGCCGCAATACGCGGGTTCTGCGGAAATAACGTCGAAAGTGACGGCAGTTCCGAAGTCGATGATGATGGCGGGAACTCGGTGGCGGGTCATTACGCCGGCGGCGTTTGCGAGGCGATCAGCACCGATCTGTGGGGGATTCGGGTAATCGATCGCCATTCCCAGAGGGCTCAGATGATTGAGAAAATGCAGGGGCACACGGTTGGAAAACCACGATTCTAACACGGCTGCTTTTCCAGGAACCACGGAACAAATGATCGTCGCTTCGTATGTGACGTCCTCGAGGAGGTGGTTCAATGTTTCGTGCGAGACCTCAGGGGTTGGAATCACGCCGCGCCAATCGAGTAAGCCGTTTGCGTCGCCGAGCGCGAATTTAGTGCGAGTGTTAGAATTGTCGATGAGGAGCCAGGCCATGAATTACCAATGGTTTGAGATGTAGTATTTGCTTTGCGGGGGAATACCCTCGTTAGCCTTGATGCTGAGTTTCCCGTCATTGATGTTAAGTGTTAGAGGTCCGGCGGTATCTTCACGTTGGAGCCAAAATTTCAGCCAGATATCGGTGGTGCCTTGTCCGTTAGTGCTGCCGAAGGTGGTATCGGCGGGTTCCAGTAAACGGCCAGCTGCCACCAGAGAAACGGGTTTTTCGAGATCGTGAGTCATCCCGGGATTGACCCTCAAGTGTGCCTCGACCCAGAAAAAAGACTGATCTTGAGTCACTTGAACTCCGACAACTTTGCATCGGGCTGCCGGAGCGGGATTCCAAGCATAGGGGCGGAACCACGCCCATGCCGCAAATGCAGCGGAGAGCAGCAAGGCTATCCACAGGAATTTCCGCAGTGAGTGAAGTTTCACGCGCACAGAGGAGCTTGCTTGAGGACTTGCTGCAAACGAAAACGGGCGGGCCGTTTCCGGCCCGCCCGCTGACAGAATCGATTCAATCAAGCATTCAATGTTCGTAACCTTCTTCGCCGTGTTCGGTGATGTCGAGTCCAAGGGTTTCCACTTCCGCAGTTGGGCGGAGTCCGAGGACGGCCTTGAGGACAAAGGCGATGATTACCGTGCCTACGACGGAGATGACCAAGGTGATTGCTACCGCCTTGAGTTGTTCTCCAACCAGTCCGCCATTGGCGACGAGTTTGGCCAAACCGTTAGTAGTGGCATAGTTCGCAGGATCGGTCACGAGCAGGTTGCCATTTACTTCGTTGGTGGCGAGAATACCCGTTAGGATTGCTCCCATGGTGCCGCCTACTGCGTGAACGCCGAAGGTGTCGAGTGCGTCGTCATATCCGACAATGCCTTTGATATACATTACGAAAATGTAGGGAACGATCGCAGCGAGCACGCCGATGATCATTGCGCCGGACGCGTTGACGAAACCGCAAGCAGGGGTGATCACAACGAGGCCTGCGACGATACCCGAGCAGATGCCGAGGATGGAAGGTTGGCCTTTCAGGATTTTTTCCATGAGACCCCAAACCGTGCCCGCTGTAGCGGCGGCGAGGGTTGTGGTGAGGAAAGCGTTGCCTGCAATGCCATCAGCGGCGAGGGCGGATCCGGCATTGAAACCATACCAGCCAACCCAGAGCATGCCCGTGCCGACCATACAAAGCACCATGCTGTGTGGAGACATCTTTTCCTTTCCGAAGCCGAGGCGCTTGCCGAGAATGATGCAGAGAACAAGAGCACTCCAGCCTGAAGTCATGTGAACCACTGTTCCACCCGCGAAGTCGATTGCGGCAATCTTGGCGGCACCATTCCAAACCCCGTTCATGAGGCCAGTCACGCCCCAGACCATGTGGGCCATTGGGAAATAGATCACAAACATCCAGACGAAGATGAAAGTCATAATAGCGCTGAATTTCATGCGCTCGGCGATGGAGCCAATGATCAGCGCAGGAGTGATGATCGCGAACATGAGCTGATACATGCAGAAGACGTTTTGGGAAACCCAGTAGCAGTAGTCCGTGTTAGGTGCCCCTGTCACTCCCTCGAGGAAGAAGAACTCAGTGCCACCCAAAAACGGCTCAAGGGCAGTTCCGGTGAAACTTTTACCGAAAACAAGGCTGTATCCGAAGGCCCACCAAAGGACAGTGACCATTCCGGCGCAACCAAGGCACTGGGCCATCACGCTGAGAATGTTCTTTTTCCGGACGAGGCCACCATAAAAGAGGGCAAGACCTGGAAGTGTCATGAAAAGCACGAGAGCAGCAGAGGTCATCAGCCATGCATTATGACCGGGACCGGGAGCTCCGGCGACTTTCGAGGTCCAAGGAGCTGTGACTGGACCACCCACCCCAACATTGTTGATATAGCTCTCTAAATCAGCGAGGCGTTGATCAACCGTTGCAACGGTGGGGGCAACTGCTTCCGCTGCTGGGGGTGGTGTCGCGGCATCCTGCGCATGGGCAGGCGTTGACATGGGAAATGCGATTAACGCGATGGCAGCGGCTGTAATGGCACGCACTTTGGTGAGATATCGGCTGGTCATGGTAGTCAGGGTTGATCTGATGATTGATTGTGATGTCGCGGAGATTCCAAATCCCCGAGAAAGCAAACCCTCTTAAGCAAATGCCGTGCCAAGATCTTGGATCAACTCGCTTGTAGCCAATGAGGTGCTGTTTTTTCACTAAGGTTTAAAAAAATGTCAGATTGTGGCTTGCCATCACCAAAGCTGCCCCCTATTTCCCGCTTGAGCGGAAATTGCAGCCGTGCGAAAAAGTCTCGACAATTCATTCGGAAAGGTGAAACATTAGCCCAACGGATAGTAGTCAGGGCTGATTAAGCAACTGGCATGCAGATTCCGACCCGTTCCTTGCTGTGCCGTTTATCGGTGTGGCCAAGGACAAAGCAGCAACCGAATACCAACATAACAAGATGCAAAACTACTGCAAAACAATTGGCGCCTTGGCCGCTGCCTCCGCCCTTGTGGCCGGCAACGCTCAGGCGGAAGTCGAATATCAACTCCACGCGGGATACTCCTCCGAGTATATTTTCCGTGGATTAAAGTACGGTGATGACTTGGTCGAATCTGGCTTTGATGTTGCCACCGAAGTGGGCGGCCTCAACCTCAGCGGCGGTGTCTGGTATGCAAATTACGATTTTGCGCCACATGTGGTTGGGAACACTCATCACAACGTCAATGAGATCGATCTTTATGCTGAAGTCTCCAAGGACCTTGGTTTCGCAAAGCTTCGCACTGGCTACATTTATTATTACAATGATGGCGGTGAGTTCAGCATTCCCGATACCCAAGAAGTTTACTTTGGTGCTTCCCGTGATCTTGGCTTTGCCACGCTTGCGCTTACCTATTACTGGGACATCGTGGGTGACAACGACGGTTACACCGAACTTGGCCTTAGCCGCAGCTTTGAACTCAGCCCTTGCTTGAGCCTCAACGTTGCCTCCAACGTAGGATACCTCGTCGAAAATGGCGATTTCACCGCTTGGTCGAACAAGGTTTCCCTCGACTGGGGTTTTGCTGAAAAGGCAAAGCTTTCCCCATTCGTGGCTTATACCGTTGCTCTCAGCGATGAAAACAATTCCGCCTATCACCGTTCAGAAAACGAGTTCACTGTTGGTAGCATGATCAGCGTGAGCTTCTAAGCTAACTCATCAAGTCGTTCGACTTAAAACAATTCAAGAGAGCGGTCACGAAAGTGGCCGCTCTTTTTGTATGTTAGCATTGAAATTGATTCACATTGCCGCTTGGCAATTCTTCTCGTTCTAGGAAAACTCTCGGTATGTTCCTTGGCCTCGACTCGTCCACGCAATCTTTGACCGCCGTTCTAATCGATCCTACGTCAGGTGTAATTTGCTGTCAGATTTCTGTTAATTTCGGGGGAGATCTGCCCCAATATCAATCGCCTAGTGGGTTCCTTCCCGGCGGTATCGCTGGCGAAGTGCATGCAAACCCCTTGATGTGGTTAGATGCGTTGGATTTGCTCTTCACGCGGCTGGCTGAACAGACGGACCTGTCGAAAGTGAAAGTGATTGCGGGATCCGGGCAACAACATGGATCGATCTATCTGGATGAGACTTTTGAGGATCGTCTCGCTGCCCTCGACGCTTCGGACACGCTGGTGAACCAACTATTTCCGGCTCTCACTCGTGCGACCGCGCCGATCTGGATGGACACTTCCACCGCAGTCGAGTGTGCCGAAATTTCGGCGGCGCTGGGCGGGGCAGGGGAGGTATGCCGCCGCAGTGGGTCCACGGCGGTTGAGCGATTTACCGGCCCGCAGATCCGACGTTTTTTCAAAAAGGATCCCAATGCCTACGAACGCACGGCTCGGATTCACTTGGTGAGCTCCTTCATTGCCTCGGTGATCGCTGGCAAGTCGGTGCCGATTGATTTCGGCGATGGAGCGGGCATGAATTTGCTTAACCTCGCCACTCAAAACTGGGATGCAGATTTGCTTGCCGCCACAGCACCGGAGCTTGGCGAGAGACTTCTCCCACCGGCATTGGCGACCACTATGCAAGGCCTTATTTCGCCTTATTTCGTGGAGAAGTTCGGATTGTCCGCCGGGTGCCGTTGTGCGCTTTTTACCGGTGACAATCCAGCTTCGCTCGTCGGCATGGGAGCAACGACCCCCGGCAACGTGGTAATCTCTCTTGGCACGAGCGATACGTTTTTCGCTGCCATGCCGGGCCCGAAAACGGATCCTAACGGTTATGGTCACGTCTTCGGAAATCCCGCTGGTGGTTACATGTCCTTGATTTGTTTTCGCAACGGTTCGCTAGCCCGCGAAGCTCTGCGCGATAAGCTGGGGCTTGATTGGTCGGCATTTGATCGCGAGGCCCTGTCGACCACTGTTAAATTCGCCGGAGAGAATTTGATGCTGCCGTTTTTTGGCCCAGAAATCACGCCCCGTCACGACTTTGCCGCGCCCGTTTTGAAAGGTTCTCCGTCGTTTGAATCCGGCAGCGATCCCGCACTGCAAGTCCGCGCTTTGTTGGAAGGTCAGTTCTTGAACATGCGCCTCCACTCGGAATGGATGGAGGTGAAAACCGAGCGTATCCGTCTGACGGGTGGGGCATCCAAGAACGAGGGCATCGCCCAGCTCGTGGCGGATGTTTTCCAAGCCCCTGTGGAGCGGTTAGATGTGTCAAACTCTGCGGCTCTGGGGGCCGCACTGATCGCGGCGGCGGCGGATGGCCATGATCTTCCCGCTCTCCAGCAGGTGTTCTGCCAAGCATCGCCCGGTGCGGCGCTCCTACCCAATACCCTTTTGGCTGGAATCTATCAGACAGCACTGGGTTGCTTCAAAACTTTATTGGATTCAAACTGTTGAGACAAAATTTGACCAAGCCCACGCTAGAATCTAGATTTTCACTGTGATGACGATTGACCAATACGCAAACCGATTTGTGTGCGACCTCGTGGCCTACGAGCCTGGAAAACCGATCGATGAAACCGCCCGTGAACTCGGCTTGGACCCTTCGCAAATCGTTAAGGTTGCCTCTAATGAAAACCCGTTAGGTCCATCACCCTTGGCGAAAATTGCGATGCGCGACGCTCTTGAGGAAGCGCACATCTATCCAGATGGTGGCGGCTATCGACTGCGCTGCGCCATCGCGGATTCATTCGAGATGGAAATTTCTAACGTGGTTCTGGGTAATGGCTCGAACGAAATTATCGAGCTTCTTTGTCACACGTTCTTAAATCGTGACGCGGAGTTGATTGCCGCGGAGCACGCCTTCGTCGTTTACAAACTGATGGCCACGCTCTTCGGGGCCAAATACATCGAAGTGCCTGACCCTGGATTTATCCATGATCTCGATGCGATGGCGGACGCGATCACCGACAAGACTCGTCTGGTTTTCATCGCAAACCCTAACAATCCAACCGGCACCATGGTCGATCAAGCAGCGATTGATCGTTTCATGGCGCGGGTCCCAGAGCATGTAATCGTGGTGTTTGATGAAGCTTATTTTGAATTTCCTGACTCACCACCGGATGCGCTCAAGTATGTCCGGGAAGGCCGCAATGTGTGTGTTTTACGCACGTTTTCAAAAATCCATGGCCTCGCCGCGCTGCGTGTCGGGTATGGGCTTGCGTCGAAGAACGTCGCCACTTTGTTGCAGAAGGCCCGCCAGCCTTTTAACGTCAATGCGATTGCACAAGCGGGAGCCCTCGCCGCGCTTGGGGATTCCGCACACATCGAGAAAACCCGCACGGTCAACTCGGAGGGGATGGCATTTTACGAAACTGCGCTCAAGGCGCGAGGCTTGGAATTTGTTCCGAGCTTTGCCAATTTTCTTCTCATCAAAGTGGGTGATGGCGATCGCGTCTTCCGGGACATGCTTAAACAAGGAGTCATCATCCGGGCGATGAGTAGTTACAAGCTCCCGGACTGGGTTCGGATTTCCATCGGCACCCGGGCTCAAAACGAGCGTTGCATCGAGGTCTTGGATTCAGTGCTCGCTGCCGAAGTGGCGGTGTGAAGTTTCCTCCCCTGCATTTGACAGAACGCTTCTGGCTTCCTAAGCTTTCGTTTGGGCAATTGATCTAACATGGCGAATCCCGAGACTCCAGTGACTCAGAGAGAGTTCCGTTGTATTCATTGCAGCGGAAAAATTTTTATACCCAAGGAGCTGCCGCCCACCACCGGTCCCTGTCCGCATTGTGGTGGAGTGATTACATCCCCAGCGCTTAATTCGGATGAGCCGCTTCCTCCGATCCCGGGGTCAGCGATTCCTGCATCACTGGCACCTATTCCGGTCGCTGTTTCTCTCGTTAGTCAGCCTGTTAGTGTTCCGCCACTTGAGGCTCCCCGCGGGGTTATTACCGCCGCTCCCATCGAAGTCGCGCCTGCGGTCGCCAAGCCGGCACGACCCGCCGGGATCCCAGAAACGCGCCCATCGGTCCCCGGCAAGGAGCGCAAAACCAAGGCGGCGCCGGACCCTGAAAAACCCACACGCCGCGGTCTCATTCCCGTCATGCTGGTGGCACTGCTGCTGTTCCTCGCAGCATTGGTTGCCGTCTTGTTAGTGGCGAAAGACCTTGCAAAAAACATCGAACCTCCTGCGGGTAAGGTAACTTCGGCGGATCCATCGGTGAGTGAGGCGAACTACCTCCGGATTGGCTGGCAAAAGGAAGCCTATCAGGTGTTGCGAAGCTACCTAGATGCTAAGACAAGTAAAGATAAGCTGCCCTATGTTCTGAATGCCAACGCGCTCTCATCCAAAATCGAGGATTTTTACGGTGGCGGAGCGATCATCGATTCGGATACTCCACCAGACGCTTTCTCCATTTACGAACTCTCCGAAGAAGATCGCAAACGCGGCTTGTTCATGATGATTTATGATCAGCCGCCGCAGTTTGACATGAAGGAATTTTTCCGTCCTCTCGCCAGCCTTGAGGTGCAATATGGTGTGGAGGAGGCGGATCTGCTTTTGAGCACCGTGGCGCGGGTCGGAAATTTCGCGATGGAGCCTCTGCGGGTGCATGCCTTTTTCAAACGCACCGAGGCGGGGCTGAAACTCGATTGGGAAATTTTCGCCCAAACCAAATACCGGACCTTCCAAACCTTTATCGAGCTGCCGGAAATTGGACAAAAAGCGACATTTAGGCTCTTTATCGTCGAAGATGTTCCCGACAAAGGCCGAACCATCCCCGGCACTCGGACCTATCGCCTCGCCGATCCCGCGAACACCAATGACGTTGCGCGAGTTAATGTGAAAATTGATTCGGACGTGGGCCGTGCCCTATCCATTATCAATTGGCGTGGCACCCGGGAGAATAATCCAATCACGCGGACGGTCACTGTCGAGCTCAAGTGGGCGGGCGGTGATACCGGACCTCAGTTAGAAATGAGCCGCTTCATTTGTTGGGAATTCCTCGGGCTGGGCGGGCAGGAAACCCCTGCCACCGCATCGGCGAAGTAATCATCCGAATGGAAGCCCGCTCCGCCATCCCGCGCACGACGATCGCCGCTGTTGCCACTCCACTCGGGGCAGGGGCGGTTTCTTTGGTAAGGCTCTCCGGGCCTGATGCGATCGCGATTGCGGATCTAGCCACGGCGGGCAAAGCCTCCAGTGTGATGCCGCGCACGACTCGTTATTGCGAGTTGATCGATGCCTCCGGGCAGGTTTTGGATGACGGACTCATGACGGTTTTTCGCGCGCCTCACAGCTATACCGGGGAAGACAGTGTGGAATTTACTGGGCACGGAGGTATCCTCATCACCCGTGAGGTGTTAGGCCGGTTTCTCGCCTGTGGTGCCGCTGCTGCTGGGCCGGGTGAATTCACGCAGCGTGCCTTTCTGAATGGGAAACTCGATCTCACGCAAGCCGAGGGCGTGATGGATCTCATTTCCGCGCAAACTCGGCTCTCCTTGCGCGCGGCCCGCAGTCAACTCGAGGGAACTCTGGGCCGGCGGACGACAGAGGCCCGTGATGAACTGTTGGAGACTCTCGCCCACCTTGAAGCGTGGATTGATTTTCCCGAAGAAGGCATCGATCCGCAAACCGGTAGTCTGTTGCGCGCGCGAGTGACAGCCGTGCTCAAGGTGGTGGATTCGTTGCTTGCCACCGCAGACCAAGGGCGGATTCTCCGCGAGGGAGTTAGAACTGTGATTTTCGGTGAGCCGAACGTGGGAAAGTCTAGCTTGTTAAATTGTTTGTTAGGGTTTGAGCGGGCCATCGTCAGTGACATCGCGGGAACGACTCGTGATACCATTGAGGAAATTATCAATTTAAACGGCATTCCTCTGCGACTCGTGGACACAGCGGGAGTGCGCGAGGCGGCGGATCGCATCGAGGCAGAGGGGATTCAGCGGACGGTTCGTCAAATCGAAGCGGCTGATTTATTGTTAGAAATTGCAGATGCCAGCCAAGCGCGGCCTTCAGCGGCGGTTCTTCCTGCGACGGATGCAAAACATTTGTTAGTTCTTAATAAAACCGATTTGGGGGAACATGCCTCTTGGGCGGGACTTCCGGCCATTCGTCTATCCTGCGCGAGCGGTGATGGGTTTGAAAATCTATCAACCGCCATTCGCCATGCCCTGCATTTCAGCGAGTCGGATTGGGGCGAGCATGCGGTGGCGATCAATGCCCGCCACCAAGCGAGCCTTGCCCTCGCGCGGACCGGACTACTCGCCGCGCTTGAGCTGCTAGATGATCAAAATTCCGATGCCGAGCTGGCCGCGATCGACCTGCGGGAAGCGCTTGATGCGCTCGGTGAAATCCCAGGCCGCGTGGACACTGAGGATTTGCTAGGGGTGATTTTCAGCAGTTTCTGCATCGGGAAATAGGAGTGACACAGGTATTCCTGCCTATTCTTTCGTGTCGATGGTCACTCCGCGAGACCGAGAATCCTCGCTTGGTCGAAATCGTAGAGAGTGAGTTCCAGCAAAACGCGATCGTCTATCGCAAACACTGCGTGCGCTTCGGTTAGTGGCTTCGAGAGATGAGCCATGATGACTTTCCCGTTGGGCAATTTTACCCTGTAGAGAATGGGGGCGAGGTTCGTTAAAACAACTCCGACCGTGTGGATTGTGGCGTCTGGCATGGCGTTGTTTGAATTCCACTTGAAATTTCGTAGTGGGACAAGCGTCTCCCGCTCGAATTGGGGATGCGCTGATTTTAGATGAAATTCTGCCTCCCCGAGCAACTACCTTGCTTGACGTGCGACCGGAGAAACGCATGATTGCACTCGATTCCAGACGATTCCGTCCGCGATGCAAACCAAACTCCCCAATCTGCCTGTTATGAACTCTCGCCTCTCCGCCTGTTTTGTCGCTCTCGCTTTTGCCATGCTCGCTTCGTGTTACCCTTACAACGAAAATGCACAGAAAAAGCGGGGCACCAAGCCACCTGAAAAGACACTCACGGCTGCCGAACAGCAGAAGGTGAAGGAGCAGCGTGAACTCGCAAAGAAGGAAGCGAAGGCCAATAAAGAAGAGGACGTCAAAACCAATCCTGAAACCAAGTCCGAAGCTGGCACCACCCCTCCGAAGAATCCCGGCACTGAAACGCCGAAACCCGCCGCCGAAAAGCGCGATTATTCTTACGCAAACAAAGTTCCCGGCAAGGACGGCTTCGTGTTCAGTCCTTATAATAACAAAGTCGTGGACGTGCGTGACATTCCTAGCGGAACTCTCGTGCAAGACCCGACCTATCCGGCCGCGGACAAGAAGTATTTTCGCGTGCCTTGAGCCATTTCGATTCCCGGTAAACCTAACTTAGGAAACCTGACCGGGTCCGGCACACTGGACCCGGTCTTTCTGTTTTCATGAACTCAGATTTTCCAAACATCACCATTCTTGGCGGCGGGCTGCTCGGCGGCTCGCTTGCCCTCGCCCTCGGTAACACGGAAAATCCCCCGAACATCCGGCTTTGGGCGCGCAAGCCCGAAACGGTGGAGGAAGCGAAAATGCTTGGCATTTCTAACGTCACCGATGATCTAGCAGAAGCGGTGCAGGATGCGGATCTCGTTGTTCTCGCCGTGCCGGTAGGAGCAATGGCCGGTCTTGTTAGGAGCGCTCTTGCCGCCGGACTGCCAGAGAAGTGTCTTGTCACGGATGTTGGAAGTGTGAAACGTACGCCCCACAAAAAAGTAGCCCCGCTGCTGGCCGAACGCGGAATCCATTTCATCGGCAGCCATCCGATGGCCGGCTCCGAGCGCAACGGGCTATCTGCCGTGACGGCAAATTTGTTTTACGATGCAGCCTGTCTGCTGACGAACGACGATCGCGCGCCCGCGACTCCGGCAGCAGCCTTGGAGCGCTTTTGGAAATCGATCGGCTGTCGGACTTCCTGGATGAGTGCCGCGATTCACGATGAATTGGTGGCCCGCATCAGCCACTTACCTCATCTCATCGCCGCCAGCGCCGCTCGTGTTTGCCTGAAAGACCCATCAGAAGGTCGCTTTGGCGGCGGCGGATTACGCGATACCACTCGTGTCGCGGCGGGAAACCCGACGATGTGGGCGGAGATCGTGATTGAAAATCGGGAGGCGTTGATTGTTCCACTGCAGGAAAGCATCGCAGATTTGCGTGAAATCCTTGCCAGTCTTGAGGGCGGTCATCAAGAACAAGCCCGTCAGTGGCTCGCCACTGCAAAGCAGCGCCGCGATCCCATGAATCCTTCCCGTTAGAATCTATTCACCCCATCTCATGTCGGAATTTCGAGTCACAGCCATTTCAAAATTACACGCAGAGTTTAGCGTCCCCGGTGACAAGAGCATGTCTCATCGTGCCGCCATTTTGGGCGGGCTTTCTAATGGCGTTTGCACGATCCGGAATTTCCTACCCAGCGAGGATTGCGTAAACACGCTCAACGCGATGAAAGCGCTCGGTGCCCGTCACGAAGTGCTCGATGAGCTGGAGGGCTACGGTCCTATGAACTTGAGAATTCATGGGCAGTCGATGAAACTCAGCGCCCCCGCCGCACCCATCGATTGTGGAAACGCCGGCACTGGAATGCGCCTGTTAGCAGGACTGCTCGCTGGCCAAGAATTTCCCTCCGAACTTTTTGGAGATGCCTCACTCTCCTCGCGCCCGATGGGTCGCATCACCGTGCCGCTTGGCCAAATGGGAGCGAAGATCGAAACCCGCGGCGAGAAGTTCGGGTGTGCACCGCTTTTCATCCACCCGGCCAAGCTCCAGCCGATTATCTATCAGATGCCGGTCGCCAGTGCTCAAGTGAAAAGTGCCATCCTGCTCGCTGGCATGTTCGCCGAGGGGAAAACCACCGTGATCCAGCCTGCGGAAACCCGCGATCACACCGAGCGCATGCTGGCCTCCTTCCGCGTGAGCACCCGCACGGAAAACAACGCGATCTCGCTTTACGGCGGACAAATGCCGGAATCCTGCGATTTCACCGTCCCCGGCGATATCTCCAGCGCCGCTTTCTGGTTGGTCGCCGCGGCGGCGCTGCCGGGCTCGCGTTTACTGATTAAAGACGTCGGCCTCAATCCCACGCGCACCGCCATTCTTAAGGTTCTCAGTCGCATGGGCGCGCACATGACCGAGATCGAACATCAGTCCGAAGGTGAGCCGATCGGCAATATCGAAATCCACGGAGCGGCTCTAACCGGCACGACGATTCTTGAAAACGAGGTGCCCAATTTGATCGATGAAATTCCCGTCATCGCCGTCGCCGCTGCCCTTGCAAAAGGCAAGACGATCATCCGCAACGCCAAGGAACTGCGCGTGAAGGAAACGGACCGCATCACCACGGTCGTCGAGGGATTACGTGCGATGGGAGCTGTAGTCGAAGAATTCGAAGACGGCATGGAAATCACTGGGGGAACTCCGCTCCACGGTGCCGAGGTTGATAGTTTCGGTGATCACCGGATCGCCATGGCCTTCGCCATCGCCGGGCTTTTTGCTCAAGGGAAGACGGTCATCAAAAACACCGAGTGCGTGAATACTTCCTATCCCGGATTCGCCCATCACCTCGATGCGATACTCCACGAGCGCACCCACGCTGCGGATTTTACGTTGCCAACGATTTCCCGTGAGTAACCATGCCCCACCGCTTCGCCATCGCCATCGACGGACCAGCCGCTTCGGGCAAAAGCACGCTTGCTCGTGAGCTCGCGAAGCATCTTGGCTTAGTGATGGTGAATTCGGGAGCGATGTACCGCGCCATCACTTGGAAGGCACTTCAGGAAAACATCGATCCATCTAACAATGATGCGGTCGTGAAGATGTTAGGCCGGATCAAAATCCACTGCGCGGAAGTTGCTAACGAATCCACGATTACCATCGACGGCATCAACCCCGAGGGCGAGCTACGCGCCGAAGCGATCAACGCGAATGTCTCCGCGATTTCCGCCATCCCGGAAGTGAGAAATAAACTCGTCGATTTGCAACGTGGCTACCTCGATCACACCAGCATCGTCATGGAAGGCCGCGACATCGGCTCCGTCGTTTTTCCGGATACACCTTTCAAAATCTACGTCGATGCAGACGAGGAAGTCCGCGCCGCCCGCCGCAGCCATGTTGGCGAGGTTGATTCTGTCTCAAAGCGCGATGCCGCAGACAGCGAACGCACCCACGCCCCTCTCATGATCGCCGATGGCGCGGCCGTTCTCGACACCTCGCACCATACCATCGAAAGCGGCGTGCTCGCTGCCATTGAAATTCTGAAACAGCAGGGACTTCCGCTTTAGTCTATCAGTGTCCGCGCCGCGAGGGGCGGAACCCTCCGTAAAAACCACGACTCAGGCTCCGTATAATTTAGTCACCAACTTTTCAAATAGCTCGTGATGATCTAGCAATGCTGCGCGAAGTTCCCACCTATTTTCTGGGGAAAAATCGAAGATTGCGGTTGCGTTGGGGTTGATCGGCAGCGGAAAATTCAGCACATCGAAAGCGGCATGATTGTCGTCATCCTGTTTTCTGCATTCGCGTCCATTCGCGGTTAAACCATTTTCAAACTCTTGAAACTGAAATCACCAACTCAAATGCGCTGGGTTTACTGGCTTGGCTGGATGGCCTTTGGCGCGGCATTCCGGACGATTTTCGGACTGAAGATTATCGGTGAGGAAAATCTCATTTCCGAAGGGCCAGTGCTCGTCGCATCGAACCATCAGAGTTTCCTTGATCCTCCATTGATCGGAAATCTTTACAAGACCGAGATGGTCTATCTGGCACGCAAGACCCTTTTTGTGGGACTTGGCAAATGGGTCTATCCGCGGTGGAACGCGATCCCCGTCGATCAGGATCGCCCGGATATGGGGAGTCTGAAAACGATCATCCGTAAGCTCAAGGAAGGGGAGCGCGTGCTCGTGTTTCCGGAAGGCGAACGCACGCTGGATGGAACGATAGGTGCGGCGGCACCGGGAATCGGGCTTATCGCGGTGAAATCCGGCGCGGTCATTCAGCCTGTGCGAATTTCAGGGGCTCGCGAAGCTTTGCCGCGTGGTTCTGGAAAAATCCGTTTTGCCCGGATTACGGTTTCGGTCGGAAAGCCTATCAGACTAACAGACGAGGACACCCAAGGCGACGCGAAGGAAAGCTACGATCGCATCGCGAAGAAGATCATGGCGGCGATTCGGGAGCTCTGAAGACGGGCGTCCTGCTGGATCAGCGTCCATCAGCGGTTGAAAAATCTAAATCTCAAAAATAGCTAGATATATCTCGTCTGCGTCTCAAGCCACCGTCTCAAATACCCCGCCGCCTAACATTCTTCCGCCGTCGTAAAAGGCACAGATCTGGCCCGGTGAAATCGCCCGCTGCGGACGTTGGAATTTCAGGCGGACCTTTCCACCCTCGATCAGCTCTATCACCGCGGGTTCCGCCTTCGCCCGGTAACGGGGTTGGGCATCAATGAGCCGTTTCGTTTCAAAGGGTTCATTGATCGCTGATAGAGTCCCGACCGTGCATTCCAAGGTGTAGAGCCCCTCGGATTCTAGCGTGTCCCAGCCGACGATCAGGCGATTCCTCGTGGCATCTTTGCCGACGACCACATACGCCATTCCCGAGCGTGGGGAAGCTACACCATGACCTTTCCTTTGGCCTAATGTATAAAGATGCAGACCACGGTGTTCACCTAACACTTTTCCTGATGTGTCCACAATTTCACCCGGTGTATCAGCGACGTAATGGCGGAGGAAATCGCTCATTTTCACTTGGCCCAGAAAACAAATTCCCTGGCTGTCCTTTTTTTCAGAAACTGGTAGATCGAATCGCCGTGCCACCTCACGCACCTCTGGCTTCAGCATCTCACCGGTGGGTAAAAGCGCGTGCATGGCCTGCCGCTGGGTCATCAAAGAAAGGAAGTAGCTTTGGTCCTTGTTAGGGTCCGCACCTCTCAGAATCGCCCCCGAGCCATCGGGTAAAGTGCGCCGCCGGGCGTAGTGGCCGGTCGCCACATGTTCGAAGCCTTGGGAAATCGCATAGTCCAGAAAAACGCCGAATTTCATCTCACGATTGCACCAAACATCTGGGTTGGGCGTGATCCCGGCGCGGTAACCTTCGATGAGATACTCGACGATCCTGTCCCGGTAGGAATCGATTAGATCGATCACGCGAAACTCAATGCCGAGTTTTTTAGAAACTGCTCGGGCATCCTCGATGTCCTGCTCCCACGGACAATCGCCCGGAATTCCTTCATCGTTGATCCAATTTTTCATGTAGCCCGCGGCCACCTCATGCCCTTGCTCCACAAGAAGAGCCGCCGCCACGGCACTATCCACCCCCCCTGATAGCCCGACAAAAACCTTCGCCATGCGGGTAAGGTGAACATTGCGCATCGAAGGTCCAACATTGAACGTCGGACGAATGAGGAAATTTTTCCATCCTAGTGTGCACCGTCCCAGTCCACGCCACCCGCGACTTCAACTCCGCCAACGAATGGCCGTTCATCTGCCACCACCGATAACTGCTTCTATGGCGCTTCCCAAATCATCAAAGTTAAAGTCGAAGCCCAGGGTACTGCCTCTTCATTTTCATTTCATGCAGTAGAAGGGACATTGAACAAAATGGAAAAATCTCCAAACTTTGACGTTCGAAGTTGGAAGTTCGATGTTCGATGTTCATCCTCCGTCCATGCATTCAATGACAGGATTTGGCCGCGGGTCAGCAGCGACGAACGCATGGCAGGCCACAATTGAAATCAGCTCTGTCAACCGCAAGCAGGCCGAGGTGGTGGTGCAGGCACCTCGCGAGTTGTCCGAGCTCGATGCCCGCATTCGGAAGAGTGTGTTAGGGGTCGTATCGCGAGGGCGCATCCAAGTGGCGATCAATCTCGATCGATTGGATAGCAGCGCCGCTGTGATTCGCGTGGATACCGCGCTCGCACAGGCCTTTGCGGACGCGTTCGTGGGATTGGGGAAAACCATCGGCCACGATCTGATCCCTACCGCTGCGGACTACTTGCGCCAACCGGGAATCATTTCCCTAGGCAGCAATGAGATCGACGCGGAAATCGCGTGGGCAGCCATTGAACCGGCCCTAACAGACGCACTCACCCAACTCGCCGCCATGCGGGAAACGGAAGGTGCGCATTTGAAAGCGGACTTCCTCACTCGCCTTGATACATTGATTACGTTTGCCAGAAAAATTGCCATGGAAGCCCCCGGACGACCGATCCGCCAACGCGAGCTGCTGACCAAGCGCCTACGCGATGCCGACCTCGACCTCGATCTAGCAGACGAGCGGCTGGCCAAGGAGCTCGCGCTTTTCGCCGATCGCTGCGACGTCAGTGAGGAACTCACCCGTTTGGATTCCCACTTCGCGAAATTCAGCGAATATCTTGATGCCCCAGAGCCGCCCGGTCGTGCGTTGGATTTCCTTTGTCAGGAATTGTTCCGCGAATTCAATACCATCGGCTCGAAAGCGAATGATGCCTCCATCGCACAAACCATTGTGGAAGCGAAGACTGAGTTAGAAAAAATCCGGGAACAAGTTCAGAACGTCGAATAACGTGATAGAGGACTGAATGCCTGTGTGGCGTCACATCTCGCCGATGCCTGCTAGATCCCGATCAGTGCGGGCGGCTTCCAAAAACGAATCGTCCATTTCGATGGCTTGTTTCAAATGGCTTCGCGCACGAGTTGCCTCACCAAGCGTCCAGAGATAACAGGCGAGATTGTAGTGGAAAATCGCCATTTCAAACAAAGTCTTCGGACCACGTAGAAGTTGATTGCAGGCTGCTAGGGTGTCTCCCGTTTCATGAAGGCAGTAGGCGGCGCGGAGAAAAAATTCTGGTTCATCCGCCGCTTTTAAGCAGAGCAATCTAGCAGTTTCGGAAGCGCCATTCCACGATTGGCAATTCATCTGGGCCGTTAGCTTCACCTCAAGCGCATCTCGCCCTGTTTGATGCTCGAATGGCAGCGATTGAAGCTCAAACAAAGCCTCGTCGGCCAGTCCCAACTCAATCCAACCCGTCGCCGCGCGTAACGTTTTTGTCACAACCATTTTCTCGAAACTAGGGTAACGAACCATCGGATGCAATCACACAAGCACAAAATTTCGAGCCCATATCTCCATCTCACAGCGGGTCTCGCGCAAAATCACAGGCCACTTTGAGGGGAAACCACTACAAGCGGTGACACGTGAACGCGTGGGGTGGCGGCATTGACAGGGGCGAGCACAAATCTAGACTGGCCTTAGCCGCTTGGTACAGGTTACTTCGCCGGTTTTCCCCCATTTATGAGAATCGTTGTTCACGACTATGCCGGTCATGCGTTTCCGACTTCGCTAAGTCGCGCCCTCGCAGCAAGAGGGCATGTGGTGGTGCACGCGTTTGCCAGCTCTCTCCAAACTCCGCGTGGTGACCTGACGATCAAACCCGGTGACCCGCTGACTCTCGAATTCAGAGAAATTCCGATGAACCCGGAATACGTGCGATACAAGTATTCCTTCCGCCGCCGCCGAAACATGGAGATTCGTTACGGAAAAGAAGTAGCAAAATTCATCAGCGCTTGGAAACCTGATGCCGTGCTTTCCGGAAACACGCCCACTGAAGCCCAAGAACCCATTACCCGCGCAGCCATCGCCGATGGTGGACGCTTCTATTACTGGGTGCAGGATTTCTATAGCCTCGCGGTGGATAAAATTCTTCGCCGGAAACTACCGATCGCTGGAGCTTGGGTGGGCGCATGGTATCGGCATCTTGACCGGCGCCAATTCCGAAGAAGTTCCAAAATCATTGCCATCACCGAGGACTTTACACCCATCCTATCAGATGAATTTGGCGTTGATATTTCCAAGATCACCGTCGTGCCTAACTGGGCATTGATCGAAGAAATCCCGCTGCTGCCGAAAAATAATGATTGGTCGCGCCGACACGCGTTGCACGATAAATTTGTCTATCTTTATTCCGGCACTATCGGGATGAAACATAATCCGGCGATGCTGCTAGATCTAGCCCGCCGCCATATGGAAAACGATGACGTGCGGGTTGTGATCGTTTCAGAAGGCATCGGCGCAGAATGGCTGCGCAAGGAAGCCGCTGCGGCGAAGCTGACCAATCTGATGATCCTTCCCTATCAGCCGTTTCACGAACTACCGTCGGTGCTGGCTTCGGGCGATGTGCTCGTAGGTATTCTGGAAGAAGAAGCAGGGACATTTTCCGTTCCCTCCAAGACTCTCAGCTATCTCTGCGCCGGTCGCCCGCTGCTGCTCGCGATTCCACTGGGAAATCTCGCCGCTCGCCTCACCCGCGATCACAAAGCCGGCCTCACCGTTGCACCGGGAGACCTCGAGGGATTTATCACATCTGCGTGCCTTCTGCGGGATTCGGACGCGCTGCGGAGTGAGCTCGCTACCAATGCGCGGGCCTATGCCGAGAAGACCTTTCCTATCGAGAGAACCGCTGACATCTTTGCCGATATTCTTGTAAAGTAAGTCACGTGATTTTAGCCGCTTCAGACCCTCCTAACCACATGAAATCCTCTCTTGGAAAAACGGTGGCTCTAATCGATCCCTTATGGAGCGGGCATCATCCGATGTATTTCAGCCAATTCACCGCAGCCTTTCTAAGGGCAGGGGCGAATGTGATCGGTCTCTGTCCCGATCCGCGAGCGGCGATGGAGGCGTTGCTGAAAGCCATGGAGGAGGCATCAGAAAACGTCATCCAAGGTCGCGTCTTCTTCTATGAACTACCTGAGGGGAAACGCAGTTTTTTCAAGGGCCGCTTCGAAGGCGACCTCTTACATACATTTCTCCGCTGGAAGAATGCAGCAGATCACCTGACCGATGCTGAAGCTAACAGCGGGTTGAACGCAGATCTCGTTTTTTTCCCCTATCTTGATAGTTACCTGCGTTTTCTCCCATTTCCGGCCATCCCAGAATTCTTCCTGAATCGCCGGTGGAGCGGGCTTTACCTCAGGAATCACCACCACGGCGAAAAACCTTCGCTGAAAAAATCGATTCGCATGTTAGCGAAGGGAGATGCGATTTTGTATAGCAGACTCTGTCAGAATATAGGCGTGCTTGACGAGCGGTTCATCCCGGAAATGGAGACGATGTGCAGGAAAGAAGTGGTTTCATATCCTGATGTCACTCAGGCGAATCTCCCGAGCCATCCATCGGCGCTGGCCGTTAGTATTCAAAACTTAGCTGCTGGTAGAAAAATCATCGGCATGATCGGATTGGAACGACGCAAGGGCTTTTTTACTCTACTCCGAACCGCAGAATTAGCACGCGAGCGTGGGCTCCCCTACTATTTTGTCTGCGCCGGAAGTGTTCGCTTGCATGAATTCACCGGAGCGGAGCAGGAGAAAATCCAAGAAATTACTCGAAAAATCGCAGCCAAAGAATCCGATAACCTCTATTTTGATCCGAACGCCGGACGTATCCCAGACGAAGCGGATTACAACTCGCTGTTCTCCACTTTTGACATTGCCTGGGCGGCTTACGAAAGATTCCAAGGCAGCAGTGGCACCCTCAGCAAATCCGCAGCCTTCGAAATCCCCTGCATTGCTACCGCAGGAGAATGTGTGGGGATGCGCGTGGAAAAATACCGACTTGGCATTACGATTAAAGAGGCTGACGCGACGCAAGCGCTGGCTGCCATCCCTTGCTTGCTCGCGGGCACGGACCTCCATCGTGAACTGCTTTCGCCGGACTATGAAGCTTATCGCGAACACCACTCACAAGCCCGGCTTGATAGAATTCTCATAGAATTACTTGAGTCGGTATGATGTTGCGATATTCATCCATCTCCGAGCATTTTCCGCCATCGCCGCCACCATAGCAGTCAGGGACTTGAATTTAAACGAATTCATTCGGGTTGAATGAAAGCTGGCAAAATCCGGGCAGATTCGTTCATGTTCGCGCATGACTGCTGCGTCCGCCGGATTCATGATGCCTCCCGAATGGTCACCGCAAGAAGCGGTTTGGCTATCGTGGCCAGTCGATGATCCGCGCCACTGGGGCGGCGCGAAACGGGAGATGATGTGGGCGAAATTCGCAGAAATCGCGGCCGCAATCACACGCTTTGAGATCGTGCGGATCAACGCTCTGGGTAGAGATCACCTGGGAATTCTATCCGCCTGTAACCGCGCCAAAGCGGTGCCGGAGCGGCTCCAGCTTTTCGATCATGCACATGACGACGTCTGGTGCCGCGACCATGGGCCGATCTTTGTGAAAAATTCTAACACCGGCGAGGTAGCGCTAACGGATTGGGAGTTCAATGCATGGGGTGGTAAATTCCCGCCTTGGAATCTCGATAACTCGATCCCGTCACAGATCGCCGCAGCACTGGGAAAGCGCCTCTTCCAAGGTGGCATGATTCTCGAAGGGGGAGCGATTGAGATCAACGGTGCCGGGCAATTACTAACAACCGAAGCGGTGATGCTCAACCCAAACCGCAATCAGCATCTCAGCCGAGCGGATACCGAGCAATTGCTCCGCGATGGACTTGGGGTTTCCGAAATTCTTTGGCTGCGCCAGGGAATTCAGGGGGATGACACGGATGGTCATATCGACGACTTGGCTCGATTCATCGACCCGCAAACGATTCTCGCTTGTGTCGATGCCAGCGCGGCGAACCGGCAAATCCTTGATGAAAACCTGGGGCGCTTGCGTGGATTTTTAGGATCTAACGGACGTGCCTTTGATGTGTTGGAAATCCCTTTGCCCGAAGCTTGCGAAGTGCCTGGCTGGCGTTTGCCCGTACTGCCGGCTTCTTATGTGAATTTCCTCATCGTCAATGGTGGAGTGTTGGTTCCCACGTTCCAACAGAAAAAAAATGATGATCGTGCGCTGGGTATGATTTCCGAGTTATTTCACGACAGGGAAGTCATTGGCATCGACTGCCTTGATTTGGTAGAAGAAGGCGGGACGCTGCATTGCATCTCACAGCAGCAGCCCGCCTGAGATGTCGTTAGACTCCGGTGATGACTTCGCAGCTGGGTAACTTTTCCTTCAGCGACTTGATCGCTTCAGGAGTGACTGCCGTTTGCCAGAGGTAGAGCCGTTTAAGATGAGGCATATTGGCAAGCTTGCTGATACCCGCATCGGTGACTTTGGTGCCATACAGATTGATCGATTCAAGTGAGGAAAGCTTCGCGATCGTATCCAGCGATACATCTTTTATCCCGGTTTCTGCTAGACGAATCATTCGAAGTTGCGTGGCGGGACCCAGCTTGGCGAGGGAGCGATCCGTTATTTTGGTAGATGATAGATCAAGCGTCACAAGATGGGGTAGTAACTTTTCCAGTTTGCTAAATCCAGCGTCATCAAAACTCGCACGAAGTGAAACGGCGGTAAAGGTGCACATGCTGGATCCCTGGGATTCAAAGGATACCGCGCCCGGGAACTCCTTGGACAAAGCTTCCACCGTAGAGAGTAGGGCGGCATCTGGCGCTGCAGACTTCTCTATCACTTGTGCGGGCGATGAAGCGGTTCCGGTCGCGGCAGCGGGCATCAGTTTGCTGATCGCCTCCTTGATAGAAGCTGGTAGATTAAGTTCGGAAATTTTCTTTTTGGGATTCGCGCCATTGTCGATCCACCACTTCAGCACGGCGATTTCATGCGCCTCAATGTTCGGTTTGCCTTCAGGTGGCATATGATCCTCATCATCCTTTGGAAGTTCGATACGCTCGATAATGTGGCTTTTTGCAGAGTTTCCAATTTCGATGGCAGGGCCCCCTTTACCGCCGCTAACGAGCATCTCGAAGCTGTCCATGCGGAGCTTTCCTTTCGCTTTACTTTCCTTATGACATTGAACACAACGGCGCTCAAGAATCGGCGCAATGAGGTCTGCATAGACAAGTTGTTCGTTAGAAGATTTGACTGGAATTGCGAGTTTAGCTTTTTCGATTCCTAGCAATTTCCGAATTGGAGCAGGCGCATATTGGGTCAAATAACCCTCACCGTGGGTGAGGGTGGCGCCATCATGACTGGCAAACCCCATGATCCCGACGGAACTAAAGAGTAGCAGGCGGAAGAATGCCGGATTGGCCCGAAGTGCGACGGTCCAAGATTTTAGTATAAATGTGAAAACCGCTGTGACAGCAAAGATGAGTCCACCCCATAAATGGCGCTCGGCAATTGAATTGCTCCCGTAAGCGTCACTTTCTCCATGAAATAACAAGAACCCGGCGATCACTGCAACGATCGCACTGGCAGCACCGAAAAACATCGGAAACAGGGAGGTGTTTTTTGGTTCCGCACTTTGCTTTCCAAAGATTGTGGCCAACTCCTGAAATACGATCAGCGTAAAAACACCAATCGGTAAGTGCAGCAATAATGGGTGGAAATGTCCGATAAATCGCACAATGTCCGGCAATTTCGCGCCATCCGGCCGCCCTGCTAACAACGGCATCGCGATCAAGCCGCCAACCGCAAAGAGTCCGAAAAAAGTGATCGCCCAAGGTTTCTTGATGCGAGGGAGGTGGGAGTCGATTTCAGCCATGATTTTTTTGCAATTACGAAAAGAGTATTCTCGATCTTCCATTGGATCTCCAATTAATCAATCCGCACTTGCGACATGCTTATTTTCGTGACGATTTCCGCTGGCCGTTTGCCCGGTGCCTACTCATGTTTCTACCTCTTAGGATTGTTATTTTCATATGCCTAACTTAAAAGACAAAATCGGATTCACGGATGAAGGCCCTGCCATAGCCTCGGCAACTGAAGAAAATCGACTTCGTGAGTTTGTTAATCTGAAGCTCGCGGCGCGTGGCTACTCGATCGTCGGCAATGAAGCGGACTACCCGTTCCTTGACCTAGGCCGTTCGCTGATCGCCAGTTTCCAAGAGAAAACCCGATTGCTGTCTGACTACCTTTGCCCGGCAGATGCTTACATTCACAAATTCCTGCACGATTATCTGGGTGATAAAATGGTTGCCGAGATTTTTCCTGATACACCCCAACTTCTGCCCATCGGTGCACTCGTTATGGAACGCCATGGGATCAGCCGCATGCTTTCACTGCCGCCCGATCAGGATGAGTTTAAATCCTCCATTTTAAGTTCCTACCGCGTGCATCAGGGAGTGTGTCACAATCCGGCCAGCGATCGACGCACTACCGAGGGCGTTTTCCACGTCGCCGAGGGTGGTCTGCCAGTGCCTGCTGATAAAAAATCCGTGCCGAAAGTCGTTTTTGCTCGCCTGCTGAAGCACGCACTCAATCCGCCGAAGGACATCATGACGCTGCCCTTCACCGGCACCTCGCCCGAGCCTGCCCGCGTGTTTGTTTCACTGCTTTTACGCCCTGTGGTGGCGCCAGAAATCCCCGGTGTCTCCTCGGAAAAATCGATGGAAATCCGCTTTTTTGCACCTGGCAACCTAGTGAGTAACCTCGATTTCGTTGAGAGCATTTTCGGCAATGCTGGCGATCCCTATCTGCCCGATAACGATGCCCGCCTTGATGCTGAAGGCTGGTCCGGCCACACCGGTTGCGTGATTCTCGCTCCGCACCTCATTTCGCTCAAGAAGAAGGATCTGGGCCTCCCTAACATCAAGGACGCCAACGATCGCCAAAAGCGCGATGGGATGTGCTGGACTTCTGAAGACGAGCTCTACAACGACGGCGGCGCATTCAAGATCACTTGCCGTGACAAGCGTGGTATCATCGTCACGATCATCGCAGATAACTATTACGGTTACTGCAAAAAGGAGGTGAAAACTCAGCTCAGTTACGCTGCTAACCTTTTCGGAAATACCGAAGAAGAACATGCGGGTGGTGCGATTGCATTTCCGAGTTTCGATCTCGGCGAGGATTTTTCACTCAGCGATTTCTCCCGGCCCGTCGATCACAAGTTCTCCGGCGTGATCAGCCGCTACGCTGAGATTTTTAACCTTCAACCCGAAGGTTACGGCATCGATAAAAAATTCTCCGACATTCACTATGTCCCGGAAGACGTCCACATCGACCTGCACAGCCAGTCAGTGACATGGACGAACGAAGCCGGTGCGCAGAAAATTTCCCTTCAGCCGGGCATCACCTACGTACTACCTTCCGGCTATAAAGTTGAAATGGTGAAACCCACCGCCGGTCAACGTTGGCGTCTGATCGGCACCCTTGCGGAAGGCACTTTTTGCCATAAGCCGTGTACCGTTTCTGGCGGCGGTAAGTCCGAAATCTCCAAGTCGCTCTCAGATGCGATGATCACTGCAGCAGTGCTCTGCCACGACTTGAAAAAGGACCTCAATGAGGCGTGGAGCATCATCAACTACGATTTTTCTAACCGATATCAAAACCCCATCGACCCTGGTAAGCCCGGCCGTCCACTACTCAGCACCGAGCGTTCGTTAGGCTCGGTCATTCACTTGCTCACGCCGAATCTAGCCTATACCGATGAATACAATCAATGGCTCGGCAACCTTGGTAGATTCGTTAGAGATTTGGTTTTTATCATTAAACGCTTCTATAAACCTACCTGGGGTGAGGATTGGCGCACGCGCTTCACGGTTGATCTCATTAACGGCCAACCCGGCCGCCAGCTGATCTATCGGCGTCAACGCTTGGTCACTCAATATCTACGCGTCGGTTTCACCGAAGATGGCACATGGCGCACCTTCAGTATCCGCAAGGATTTCGCCCCGGCGAAAAAGGTCCAGACGGAGGACGACATCAGCGCCTCGATGGTGGTCCCGCACTACTCCGTTGCGGGCCTACATCCCGATGTGAAAAATCCCTCGCTCAAGTTCGTGAAGAACTGCGAGTTCCGCCTCTTTCAACGCCCCGATGACGCCGTCCTCCGCGGTTACGATAAGCGAACGGAACTCGATTTCTCCCAAGGCGGGCTGTTTTTCTCAAACTACGAGCCGATCAACCGACCCGATGCGGCAGCGATGGAAAACGATGCGATCCGCTTCGAGCAGTTCACCTCGCCACTGCGGAAAACGATCAGTGCCTTCGTCGCTGCGGAAAAGCCGGACTATGTTGTTAGTCCGCACTTACCTCGTATCGTCAATGGTAAGCCGACGAAAAACCCGCGTTATCTCCAAAATCGCCCAGATCTGGAAGACCCGCGTTCACTCTATCTGGCGGGACTCGGTGCGCGTTTCTACCGCCGCTTGCCGCTTGGTGTCGCGGTGCCGATGCCAGTGACATCGGTGCTCGCAGGACGCCGAAACAATCCGCCTGACGAAGCCGCAGGCATTCGCGCTCTGGCCGTTTACAACCCGATTCACTATCAGGAACTCCCCGAGTTGTTCATGGACTTTATTTCCTCGCTCACTGGCAAGAGTCCGTCAACCACCGGCGCAGGAAGCGAAGGTGCTCTAACCAAAGGCCCGTTCAACGCGATTCTCCCGATCCATGACGTCAATGCCGCGCTCGTCTCATTTCTTCTAACGAACTATCACGGGTTCACGAGCGCCGCAGGTCACATCGGACGGAAATACCGTATCGATCACGACATCAGCCTGCTCGTTCCGGAAATCTGGTCGCGCATGTTCATCCATGAGCGCGAGCCTGAGCATCTCATTAAAAACGGCTTCCTCGAAAAAGTGGAAGATTTCGTTCACGAAGGGAAACTCGTCGAAGCTAGCCGCCTCGGTTATCGCATGACCCAAAGTTTTGTCGCCACCTTTTTTGGCCGCATGTTTTCTGCCTCCGAAACCGTCTTCACGCCGGACATGCTTCGTCCCGAGTTGCAATCGATGGAGGACTTCATCGACGGTCTCGACAACATCATCGAGACCCAGCGCCGCGTCGCCCTCAACTACTTCGAGGATGGTAGCATCGATGCGGCCTGCCCGCCGCTCAAGGCATTGCTGAACATCATGGCCTACGGCGAATTTGAAGGGAAAGCGATCACTGATCCCGCCATCCGTGGGCTCTTCACCCGAGAGGCAATGCTTGACTCGGACTGGTATCAAGCCCGCCTCTACGCTAAGGTGAAAGTCGATCAAGCACTGTGGGCACGACACATCGCCTATCTAGAAAGTTTCCTCGCAAAGCCGAACTATCAGAGTGAACTCAAGCGCCTGTGCATCCACAAACGCCTTGAAACGGCCAAGGCCAGACTCGTGCATGTCAACTCACCCGCTTACCGCGCCAGCCTGATTGGTATGATCGGCGCAGATCCGGTTCTGAGTTGATAGAAACAACTCACTCGTGCCCAACTTCGCCGACGTGCGATTCATCGAAGTCCATCTCGCGGACGCGTTTTTGATCGCGGACGAGTTCGACTTGTTTGCGAAGTTGCTCGCGCAGTTCCAAGCCCCCGCGCACGGCGGGAATGGTGAGAGTGGGCATCCCGCGATCGGAAGTTTCGAGCACGATGGAGGCGAGACCGGTGAGACGCATCCACCAGCTGCGGATCATCTGAGTGTCCTTAACCCGATAGAGTTCAATTTCATCGATCTTCTGATTTAGGATCCCGCTAGTAACCCGCAAGCGTTCGCTGGTTAGATCAAAGATTTGAGTCCGAACAGATAGATATTTCCAAAGAACATAAGCGAAGGGAAGGATTAGTGCGGCGAAAGTGGGCGGGAAAAATACACCACCTACAATCAAACAGATGGCAATAAGCACCGCTCCGGTGAATGGCCAGATGTTCAGCCATTGGGATGGGCTGCCTTTCCAGAATGTAATTTCCTTAGTCATTAAGCGAAGCATGGGGGCACCGTGGTGAACTCCGCAAGTGGAGAATAGCCGTTACCTTGTTTTCCAATCGCGAGAGAGGAAGACTTTGATTTTCCCTTGAGTACGCTCGGTGGAGCCGCCGTGCCCACCGGATTTGGTGGTTTGAATGGTGCTTAACTCCTGCTTCAGAATAATCGGATAGACGAGCGAAAGCCAAATTTCTCCCGACTCGATGGTCACGTCCTCATCCATGAGATTGCCTTCGAAATCAGGGAATTGCTTGCGGCTGTAATCACCCGTCACTGAAAAGACGCCACAGGGATGGCCTTGCACGGACTCGGTTTTTTCAAATGTTAGATTGAGCGAACCCGTGACCATCCCGCTCAACAACATCGGTAACGAAGTCCCGGAAACCGGAATCTGGTCGCCACTTTTGAACCGATGTTTTCCTAACCAAAGGCTGCGCGGTGCGAGGGAATATTCCTTTAGAAGCTCATCAAAAACTGGAGAAAGTTCTTTGGAAATCACAGCCGCACGGAAGCCCTCGCTGGTCGAGCATCTCCATCCTTTGGGAGATTTCTGATAGGTTATCGGCTTACTTGCGACTGCGATTTTCTTTAGCTGATCGGCAGGTAATTCCTTTGGGGCTGGAGCCCCCTCAGCAGGTAAAACCGTGAAGCTGGACTGCTCCAGAGTGTAGCGGACTTGGTCTCCGGCGCGCTCCAGCTTGATCACTACCAGTTTGGTTCCCTTTTTCTCCTCCGCGCGCTTCTCGATGGCGGAAGACTGATAGAGCCGCCCGATGAATTCCTCACGAAGAGTCGTGGTCACTTCGATTGCGTTAGGGAATGGAAGATCCTTGCGAAAGATGACACCTTCTGGTGTTTGATCGACGAGTTTCTGGAGGGCAGGTTCCGCCGCACCACCCGCGCTAGGCAAAGACTTTTCACCCACCTTGTTCTCCACAGCTGACTTGGCGCGATTCGCGAGGGTCTTTACTTTATCACAAGATAAAACACCTAAACATAACAGCAATAGGGTGAGGGAGCGATGCTTCATATCAATTAGATGCTGCCGCAGCAGTCGAGTTTCTGATTCATTTCGATCGCTGGATTTTCCTCGCTGGAAACACCGACGATGACGGCCGGCACGCCCGCCACGGTGGTGTGCGGGGGGACGTCGTTGAGGACCACGCTACCGGCGCCGACTTTGGCTCCGGTACCGATTTCCACTCGACCCAGGATTTTAGCACCTGCACCTAACAAAACACCAGATCGGATGATCGGATGGCGGCAGCCGCTGTCTTTGCCGGTGCCCCCGAGGGTGACCTCATGCAGAATGGAAACGTCATCCTCAATGATCGCCGTCTCCCCAACAACGAACGAGGTGGCGTGATCCAGAAGAATACCGCAACCGATCCGGGCCGCCGGGTGGATGTCCACGGCGAAGGCTTCACTGGCGACGCTCTGCAGATAGAGCGCGAGCCAGCGGCGACCGTCTTGCCAAAGTTGATGAGAAACTCGATAGGTCGTTAGAGCAAGAAAGCCTTTGAAAAATAACAAAGGTTCAAGCGGTGAAAAACATGCGGGATCGCGCTCGAACATGGCGAGTAAATCGCGGGCGCAGCTATGAACGATATGCGAGTGCGTTTGAAAAACACCGGTTAGTAAAGGCTCCATCGCTCCTCGCGGCATATCCTCACGGGCAAGTCGGCGGGCAAGACGGGCACCGAGGGCTTCCGCTAGAGTTTCACGCGATAGGATCACATCCTTGACGAGATGCTGGAGTGTCGGCTCGTCGGAAGCGACTTTTCCAGCCTCGCTGCGGAGAGTTTCCCAGAGGTTTTGGACATCGGCGGTTTTCCCGGCGCATAGCTTGACGGGTTTCTTGCTGGCAGTCTGAGGGGCTGTCTGTTGAGATTCGCTCATGAAGATTTCACAGAAATTGGAATACGCCTGCCGGGCGCTGGCCCAGCTGGCGAAATACCATGACGGGCGAACTCTTACACGGCTTGATGACCTTGCGCAACGTGAAGCGGTATCTGCCAACTTTCTTGTGCAAATTCTCAACGATTTGCGGCGCGCCGGATTGATCGAAAGTCGCCGCGGCAAGGCAGGTGGCTATCTGCTGGGCCGTGCCGCCAAGTTGATCACCTTGCGGCAGGTGGTGGAGGCGGTGGATCCAGCGCTGCTTCAGTGTTCAGTGACGATGGATGGAGACTCCGGACAGGCGGTGCGGCGGGCCTGGGAACAGATCTCGGCAGGGCTGCATGAATCGCTCGATCAAATCACCGTGGAAAACCTCGCCAGCAATCAGGGCGCTCCGATGTTTTATATCTGATTGTTAGAAACTTGCTAGAATACTGGTCAAATGCACAGCGTGTGGATTTGTCAAGAGATCCGAAATATTTCGCTAGCTGAATGGGACGGAATTGTGTAGGAAAGGGGAAGTTCTTCACCCTATTTCACTCATGGCAGCTCCTAGCGAACATACACATCATATCAAAATCCGCTCGACGCAATTGGAAATGCCGGCCGGTCGAGTCCATCGCGACGAGGATTATGATCGGAAGCTCAAGGATGCGCAGGAAGAGCTGAACCGAATCCAACTCCAACGGGAGGAGTTAGAACGGAAAAAAACCGAGCTAGAAGAACTCACGAACCGCAAACGCACGTTGCTTTCCCAACAGGCTGAGTTCACGGAAAAACTCACGTCTTCGCTTACTCTGATTGATCGGGAGCTATACGAAATGAAGCAGGAGTCAGAGGATCTGGAACAATGCCGGGTTTGCTTTGCGGCGCATTTAGATAAGATCCAGAAATTCAATCCTGAAAGTTGGACACGCGATGATCTATCAGAAAAGCTAGACCGCGCCTCAATGGTGATCGACATCGCAGGTGACGAGTATGACCAAGCTGCCGCCCATTTTGAAGGAAACCGCAGCGGGGCCATTTTCGGCAGAACCTCAAAACGTGGAAGGGCGAAAAACCGACGCTCGGAGAGTTCGGAATTCATGGTCAACCTTCGTAATGGTTTTGCTTTCAATCTGCCCCTGTTAGCATTGGGCGGTGCGGCAATTGTTATTTATCTTCTCAAATAGAAGCCTTCACTATCATGAATCGCAGCACCGTTTTTGAAGAAGATTTGCAGTTGCATGAAATGCGACAGGCCGAGCAAAAACTCCGCTTGCTCGAAAAAGAGTTTGCGGAAATCCCGAAGCGTCTCGCCCAGGAACTCAAGGATCGGGAATGCACAATGCCGCCTCTCCCAGAGATTCGTGAGCGGGAATTACGGCGCCAGCACGAACAATTGGTATCACGCGGCGAGATCAATAACATGCAGAGGATCCAAGCGAAGAGTATGACTTTGTTGATCCTTCTGCTCGCCGCGACAGGATCTCTAATCTGGTGGGGTGTTAGATTGATGCAAGGTTGAGCCTAACTTAAGCCATGAAGGCAGAGGGATCGACTTTTTCGGTCAATCCAAAGGGCACTCCCTCACGGCGGAGCATGTCAGATTTCTCTCGCATGCGGGGTCCTTGCGTAGCGCCATGGAATCCACCAAGCGCGCCATCAGCGCGAACGACGCGGTGGCATGGAACCTCCGGGGCGTATGGATTTTTCGCCAGGGCCGTGCCAACCGCGCGGGCGGTCCCACGCGAAATCTGCGCGGCAATTTTCCCATAGCTCGCGACATTTCCTGCGGGGATTAAGCGCACGGCATCGTAAACCGCATTTTCGAACTCGGTGGGTTTGCGTGGTTCGTGCATGCTTTTGTTCCTTGAGTTATACCTTTGCTTTCACTCGCTGCTCGAGCTCCTGCCACTGGCTCCGCCCCACGATGTATCCGATGCAGCCCTCCCTACCGCAGAGGCACGGATGATCTTCGAAACAATCCACATCAAATCCATAATCGAAGGTTAGCTCATCTCCTTCGTTGATATCGCAAAGAGAGTGAATGAAGATTTTTCGACCTTCGATCCAAGCTTCACAATTCGGACTGCACGAGTGGTTGATCAATCGCGCCGTGTTCCATGGTACGTTGCCGTCGATATCGTAATTTTTCGTTAGGGTGAAAATATAGACTGCCGCGTCGCCGGTTTTTAGAGACTTGGCATGTTGAGAGAGAGCACGTCGTTCGCTTTCCTCTTTATCTATCAACTCGCCGACATATTCGATGACCTTGGTTTCCTTTGGGATAAAACATATTGCGTAAACACCTCGGCCATGAATCGCCGATTCACGAACCTCACAGTAGCGGCTCTGACCGCGTTTCCACATGTTGACGAGCTTGCGGTGCAAGACCGCTTGTTCTTGGATCATTTTCTTCTTTGATGCCATGACGGTGATTCTAACGAGACTCACGTTTTTCCAATGGAGGAAATGTTAAATCCTGGGGTAAGGTGACAAAAAGACTGCGCAGATCGTTCACTGATAGGCCGGAGCCGTCGATGAATGTCCAATCATTTTTGCCTTTGTCGGAAATGGCAACCTGAAATCCAATGCTATCAATCACTAACGGCTTGGGTTCCCCTTGGCGCATGATCCGAAATTTCGTAGCCGTAGGCACAAATACTAACCATTTGTTAAAAATCAGATTTTCAACCTCCTCACCATTGACTTTCTCGACCTTCTTTCCCGGTGAAACTTCGAATGACCGCGGCTGACCTTGTGGCTTAAAATAGATCATGCTAATTCCCTGTTGGACCATCTGTTTGGCCACTCCGGCGAGTTGTTTGTTCAACTCCTCCATCCCGCCCATGCGCTGCGCGGTGCGTTCTTTCCATAACGGATTCATTCGATCCACCGCCACCTGATAGCGGCCGAGCACCACCTCATCTCCCAGCTTAGCGACCGCAGCCACTGCGGAGGCCACGACTTCCGGCGGTGCGGTGGCAGCCACAGCTCCAGAGGCAGGTTTCTCTTCGCGAACAGGGGGCAGGGGAGCGAGGGGTTTTTGGGCGTAACCATCGCCCGATGCCAAGAAAAGCACGCCGATGGAAAGGAATAAAAACGTTGGTTTCACAAGGCAATGGATGCCCTCAAGCTCTCCTCTCGTCAAGCTTGGCGGAAATCCGCTTGGATTTCAAAGCGGCTTTGCATAAAGCTGTTCCCCCATGGCAAAACAGGCACTCGGAAAAGGACTCGGCGCACTCATCAAAAAAAGTGCTGGCTCGACGGCACCCTCAGCTGATGTGGCTCTAGAAGATTTCAAACGAGTCCGAGATGTGCCTCTCGACATGATCGTTGCCAGCCCTCTGCAACCTCGCACGCAGTTTGTGGAGTCTCCTCTGGATGATCTGATGGAATCGATCCGCCAGCACGGAATTATCCAGCCGCTCATCGTTCGCGCGGTGAATGGAAAGCTTGAACTCATCGCTGGAGAACGGCGCTGGCGAGCTTCTAGCAAACTTGGCCTCGCTACCGTCCCCGTCATTGAGCGTGAGGCGTCCGACCGTGATGTCTTGGAAATGGCCCTCATTGAAAACCTTCAGCGTGAGGACCTCAACCCGATGGAAGAAGCGGCAGGTTATGTCCGACTCGCCGAGGAATTTACTCTAAAGCAGGACGAAATCGCAGCACGCGTCGGCAAGTCTCGGGCGAGCATCGCTAATGCCATGCGTCTTCTCGGCCTTCACCTCGATATTCAAATGCTTGTGGCTCAAGCGCGCCTAACCGTTGGACATGCCAAGGCCATTCTCGCGATCAAGGACCATGAAACCCAGTTGCTCGCCGCCGATCAGATCATCCGCCGCCAGCTCACGGTGCGGGCGACGGAAAAACTCACTCAATCTCTCCTTAACGGTGATTCTGTGGAGCCTGGCGAGGCGCGGAAAGCCCCTGCAGCCCGCGAAATCGATATCCATGTTCGCGCGATCACGAATCGCCTGCGCGAACATCTCGCCACCCATGTTTCTATCCAGCATTCATCGAAAAAAGGGAAAATCGAGATCGAGTATTACGGCGATGACGATCTGCAGCGGCTGATCGAGCTTCTCGGCCTGCCCGGTGGAGATTGATTGTCACCTAAGCTTATCCCCCCTCGGGCGGTGTGGTGATGGAGGGGAGGGCAGCGGTGAGTCGGAGGCTCATTTCGCCTTGTGAACGAAGATACCAATGCTATTGTGTAACGAAAATTACACACGAATCTCCTACTATTAGAGAGAATCACTTGTAAATACTCAGTCATGGCACCTGAATTGCTTGAATAACTTAGAATCAGAATGGCCATCCGCTGTGACAACACACCCTTGAACGCTTCTCGTCTGTATCCTCGAATGCTCCATTCGAGACACAAGGCGTTTACCCTAGTTGAGTTATTAACGGTGATGACGATCATCGTCATTCTCTTAGTCGTGGGAATCCCACTGCTCAGCGACCCGGCAAACAGCGCCCGCCAGACGGCACGGGATATTCTCTGCGGCCACCTTCAGGATGCGCGCGCTCACGCCATCGCCACCGGAAACCCGACCTCGGTCATGTTCCCGGACTACTCCAATTCCAAGGTAGGTGGTAAACTGATCGGGATCGCGGAAGTGGAGCCTCAAACGGGTTCTGCAAGTCCTTACCAAGTGAAAAAAATACTTCAGCGCTGGACCCCACTGCCCGAAAATATTTTCTTCCTTAACAAAGCGACCACTGGAGCTTCCGAAAAAACCCTCTTTGATGGCACTGATAAAATCAATGCGGACTACCAAAAAAGCCCATTAAGCTGCTACTACATAGTTTTCGCTCCCAACGGGCAAATTACCTACCCGCCCAGCACGGTTGCGCAGGCCAAGCTCGTCCTGGCTATCGGCAAAGGATTCCTCAAGAGCAATGCCGTGGTGCCCACCCAGAGGAATGAGCGGGGAATCGTTTTCGATCTTTTACTCATTAACCGCTTGAGTGCGCGTGCCCGTAATCTCGACCCAAAATAATACGATGCCCCGTAATCATACCAAAAGCCCGGCTGGCATGACCTTGATGGAAACTGTGATCGCCATCGGCGTCATTGCGGTTGCAGTTCCCCTGATTCTCGCTGCCAGCACAGCCAGCCTCACCGACCGCAGAAATGCGGAAGCGGATACCCGCGCCGCGTGGCTTTCCAAAGACATCGAGAACCAGATCGCCGCGCTCTGGGCAACCCCGCGCCGCTACTCCTATCTGCCCCAATCGCTCACTCTGCGCTTCCCGGACATTGGAACTGAAAAAGATCCGACAGTGTTGATTTATGACAGGGATGCGAAGTTTGTCAGCGAAGGTTCAAAAAGTGATTTACAAAATGGCGTAAAAGCCCAGGCCGCGCAATTTCTTGTCACGATTTATTCAAAATCCCAAATCACTAACAATCTCACATCATCCACTACCGAACTTTCACGTATCTATATTCAAGTCCAATACCCTGCTAAGTCACCAGTGACAAATCGGCAAAGCAGCGAGTTCTCACTGGTCACCCCCAAGCAACAGCCTTTTTGAATGATGTTAGCCAATTATAATAAATCCTCAAACCAAGGCTTCACGCTCATTGAACTACTGACGTCATTGGCGATCGCGTCCATTATCATGATTTTGCTTTTAGGGCTGATGAGTCAGTCATCCTCCACTTATCGTTCATCACAAAGCGCCGTTAATACTCTCTCGGAATCACGTGCATTCTTCCATTTTTTCGAGGCAGATCTCTCCTCGCGTCTGCCAATTACTCCCCTTATGTCGGAGGAATCCATTACAAACCCAGACAAAATTGCATTTGTCCGCGCCCAATCCTATGATGAGCAAGTGTCCCCCACTGAGGGCGATTTACGGACTTCATTGTATTATGTTGCCTACACCGCAGACCTTGCGGGTGCGGTTTCACCGAAACTTTTTCGCCGCGCCCTAAATGCAAAGGATACCCAAGCACTGATCGAATCCTCCAATACTCCTACGATTCCCGTCGGAAATCCCAAGGAAGATGAACCCATCGTTTATAATGTACTCAGTTTCAAAGTTAGACCTAAGCAATACAGCGCCAGTGGTCAGCCTGAACCATGGACGCCCACCAGCACAATCCCGCCCGCACTTTTGGAAATCACTCTTGAAATCACCGATGATTTTTCCGCAGGCCGTTTCAAAACTGAATCCTCTTGGAGTGAAATCCGCAATCCCGCCAATAAGAAGGCCCGTGAGGCCGTCCGCAGTTTTACCCAAACTCTTATCCTGCCACAATGAAACCACAGCCTTTTGATAATCCTCGGGGCTTTGCTTTACCGATGACCATTTTGGCTGTCGTGAGCCTCCTGATCTTGATGATCGGTATGATCGCCATGCTTTCCCTCGAAAGAAGAACCGCGCGCTCCTACTCGGATGCCACCCGTGCAGAGTTCGCACTGGAAAGCGGCCTCTCCGACGCACTTTCTACGATTTCCGAAGTGGCTTCCCGCGATGACACCCTCGTCTTTCGCCTCGAAGATCCCGTCCAACCGAAGTCCACCGTTAGCGCGGCGAATCCAATTTCCCGCGAGCAATTTTTCACTTATGGCTCCGTATTTGACACGACCAAGTCCACATGGCGGATTATCCCATTCTTTAGCGGAGCCAAGGAAACCTCTCCCACGGCAACCGCTGGGAAACCCAATGCGCCTGACACCGTCGCTTTGAAAACTGCACTTACTGCCTACGTCACGGATACCGCCAGTGATAAGATCAATATCCTAGGACGCGTCAGTGAAACTGACACCAATGTCCCCCGTGCGAAATGGGTCGAGCTTCCTTACACTTCCAAAGAGTACCGAATCCGCTACTCGTGGTGGGTGGAGGACTTGAGTGGCAGAATCGACGGTCGCACCGCAGGGTCCGAAAAACGAGAACTCGGGCTCAGCACGTCCGAACTTGGCATTTTCACATTATTCAACAACATTGCGGATGTCGACGCCGCAGGTCCGGAAGACTCGCTAATCGCCAAAAGAAGCACTCTCCGCACCGCCGCAAGCAGTCGCCTGGTTCTCTCAGTGAATGACTCGAAAAAAATCGAACCTTATCTGACGTACTCACCCACTCCAGCGAAAACACCAGTCACTCCGATCCCTGTTATACCGCAAGGCTATGGTTACGCGGACGCCGGAAAACTCGCGATGGATTTGAACAAAGCTGTCGCTGCAAAAGACGTGGAGGGCATCGCCAGTCAGATTACTCGAAATCTTCCAAAATTCGATAACCGTAAGGGAGGCTTCCCGTCCACCGAAAACTATAACAAAACCCTCGCAGCTAGCATCATCGACTATGCGGATACCGACACTACTGCCACCGCTCTCACCGGTACAGGCGCAGGCGCAGGCACTGGCTATCGCGGAGTGGACAGCTATCCATTCGTGAATGAACTTTTTGATCGTTACGAGTGGACCGGGACGTCAGGGGGGAATGTGACAATTAAGGTAAGCACCTACGTTGAATTTTGGAATCCCTCGCAACTTTCCATCAAAGGCGATCTGGAATTTGAAAATCAAAACAAACATAAGATCACTATTCCTCCCACGGGAACCAAGGAATTCACCACCGCCGCATTTCCGGTCATCAAAGATTTTTCGATTCCATCTAACGGTTTTCGGGTGGTTATGCTTGGCGAAAAAACCTATGATTTTCCGACAGGTGCCTTTCCACCTTCTCAACTAACATTCGTGGCCACTACGACGAGCAACTATCAACTCAAGTGGAATGGCGTCATCGCTGATATGGCACGCGGCGGAGTACAACGCACGGAGGGCACCTTGAATCCCGGCGCGTCCAATAGAAAATGGAAAGGAAATTCATCACCTGCTCTCGATACTTCTATAGGACAAGTCGGAGACCCGAGAGCTTCATATTATATCGATACATGGATCTTTGCTAACAACTATGACGCGAACACCAGCTGGGGTGGTCGCTGCGTGAAAGCCGCCATTGCAAATAACAACTATAATAAAGTTGAAATCAGTAAATGGCTTGACCGGGGAAGCGATTCAACTCCGGGGACCAACGCTGGAAGTGATGCCAAACTTCCTATAGATCTCTCATTTCCAGCAAATCAACCGGATATGGCACCTGCATTTATTTCGAATTTCGGAAGCTATAAGAATGTGGGCGAGCTTGGTCATATTTTCGATCCATCTCAATTCAGTAATGTCAATTTAACGGCAGGCGGTACAAGCGCTTCCGCGGGAGGTGGGTACACACTCGCCATCGGGCGTCCCGAGTATGGCAAGTTTGACAATGACGGGCAACGCGCGGCGCAGCTTATTGATCTTTTTTATGTTTCCCCTGTCGCTTCAGCCTCTGTGCCGATTGGTGGAAAAATCAATATTAACACCGCACCGCGCGAAGTCCTCAGAACCTTGATTGCCGGAGTGTCGCTCCATGATGATCCAGTGCAGCCTCTGTTGTATCCACCCAAGCAATTCATCGTGGGAGACTTGTTTGCCGATTGTGTGATCAATACGCGCAACTACGCTCCATTGCGCGGACTGTCAGATCTTAACCTCATCCGCCAAGATCCTGCTACTGCAAGAAATTATACCACTCCTGATGCCACCACTGAACCTTTCTTTGGAAGCAGAATGCTCTATTCCACCAAGCCGTCAGATACCTGGGACGATGCCGGGCGGGAGGAGCTTTTCAAAAAAGTAATCAATCTCGTTTCCTTCCAAGGAAAAGTATTCCGCGTTGTCGTCGCAGGCGAGGCGCTTGATCGCAATGGAAATTTGATAGGCCGGGCCAATAAGGAATTCCATGTCATGTTTGAACCTCAACGTGACAGTGCGGGTCTCATTGATCCCACAGGAATAACCACTATTCGTAAAATATATGAGAAGTCTCTCTAATTGCATCGTCGCTGCGATCTTGCTGGCCTTCATTACCCGAGGTCTTTCCCAAGATACGCAAACATACGGCTTCCTTAACCTCGTCAATCTCGTCCCCAGTGATAAAACCTGTAAGATCACCCTGACAGGAAAGGATGTCGTCCCAGGAGGTCTCGCATCTGCGGTATCCACGGGTTGGTTCATCGTGCCCACTGGCAACATTCCATTGAACTTGGAAATCGAGGGCTTTGATAGCGGTGTTGGCAATATCGACGTGGCGGATGCGCAAAGCTCCATCTACGTCGTTTTTCTGGAACCTAATCCACGCTTGGATAAGGACGGTAAACCGCTCCATCCGAAAATACGCATTAAGCGCTGCGAGCCTCTTGCTCCACAATCGGGCTTCTATCTAAAAGCCATGTCTCTATGTCCTGATGAGAATCGGTTTTTTCTCGGAAAAAACCCTATCAATCTCAAGCTCTATGAAGCCGCCGAAATCCCCAAATGGAGCGGAGGTCCATTTAAAATCACCCACAATCAGCAACCTGCTGGCGAGACATTGCCCGTCACTGAAAAAGGTTCATTTTATTTGTTTTTAGGAACCGATCACTCTAACAATTATTGTTCTGTACTTGTAAGGGCAGAATCCCAAGCCCTTCCGCCTTGGATGAAACAAAAGAAATCAACGCCATGAACTTCTTGAAATTCGCACTACTTACCATCACTGGCATAACATCAGTTTTCGCGGGAAGCTTGAACGTAATACATCTTGGGCCTCCTCAGGAAATCAACCTTGAGGTGACATCTGGCGATAACGCTCAGAAATTTACCCTTGCTTATCAAAGCGCGTCAGGCCCCTTTATTTTACCTAATAAAAAATCCTCTCTCCATACGATTGGTGACCAACTCAAGGGCCTCGATATCGGAGCAAAAAAGACGGGTAGGATCGCCGTCCTTTACCCGAAGGCGGATACCTATGGCTGGAGGCTGTACGACAGCAAACCTACCTTTAAGAAGGCCAGCCTACGGGTGATCAATCTGACTGCGGAAGCAGCTATTCTCACCATAGCAGGCAAAAAAGTTAAAATCGAGCCGGATGCAGAGACCGCGATCGAGGAGGTGAACAAATTTCCGATCCGCATCATGTTTGAAGACCGAAAAAAACAGGACCCCCATCTTCAAGAAGAACCTAGTGCCGTCATCGCCTTCATTTATAAGAATAAGGACGAGTGGAGACTTTTCTACGTCAACGATGTTTGACCGCTACCCCTCCAAACACGCCGTCCCGAACAAGGTGAAGCCGGTGGATTGCTCGATCTGGATGTCTAGCATCTGACCAGTTAGTCGGTCAGGATCTCCGTCGAAAATGACGATCTTGTTTTGGGTCGTGCGTCCTGTTAGTCTCGCGGCGTTATTTTTTGACGGGCCTTCGCAAATGACCTGCTGTCGGGTGCCGACAACGGCGGCGTTGCTCGCGATGGCAAGGCGATCGACCACCGCTAACAGGCGTTGATTGCGCTCTTCTTTCACAGATTCGTCGAGCTGGCCTTCCATTTCTGCGGCGGGAGTCTTCCGGCGCTTCGAGTAACGGAAGACGAAGGCGTTGTCGAATTTGAGATGCTCGACGGTGTCGATGGTGGCTTGGAAATCTTCTTCTGTCTCGCCGGGGAAGCCGACGATGATGTCGGTGGTGATGGCGATGCCGGGGCGCGCGGCTTTCATTTTCTCACAGATCTCGATGAACTTGGCATTCTTATACGGACGGCGCATCTCGCGGAGGATACGGTCGGAGCCGCTTTGCATCGGGAAATGAATGTGTGAGCAGAGTTTCGGCAGATAAGTGAAAGCGGCGATGAGGTCGTCCCGATAACCGATCGGATGCGGCGAGGTGAAACGGATGCGCCCGATGCCTTCAATTTCGTGTACCGCTTCTAGCAGTTGGACGAAAGGGGATTTGCCGTCGATTTTCGGAAACTCGGTTCGGCCGTAGAGGTTGACAATTTGACCTAACAGAGTGACTTCTTTCACGCCGTGCGCGGCGAGGTGGCGGACTTCGCCAATAATATCTGCGATCGGGCGACCTCGTTCTTTTCCGCGCGTGTCAGGAACGATGCAAAACGAGCAGCGCATGTTGCAGCCCTGCATGATAGAGACGAAGGCGCTGGCCTCGTGGGCTTTCGGGACGTGATCGCGGATGGTGTTTTGTGAGCCCTCCTCCTCGGCGGTATCGCAAACGCTGGTACCACGGAGGGAGTAAGTGGGATCATCCATCCGTGCTTCTAACCGGCGCTGAAGGATGGTGTCCACGTATTCGAATACTTTATGGTATTTCTGCGTGCCGACGACCACATCAAGGCTGGGCACGGATTTGAAAAGCTCCTCGCCACGCGACTGGGCCATGCAGCCCATAAAGCCGTAAACCACGTGTTTGCGGTCGCGGCCCTTGTGCATCATCGTACCCATTTTCCCGAGTGCCTTCTGTTCCGCCTGATCTCTAACGGAGCAGGTGTTGATCAGGATGGCGTCAGCTTCGTTTTCGTCAGCGGTGACCGTGTAGCCGCCTTCAGAGAACATTTTTGCGACCTGTTCAGAGTCGCGCTCATTCATCTGGCAGCCGTAAGTTTTGACGTAAACTTTGGGCATTTGGAGAAGTTAATGGTGAATGGTTGATTGTTGATGGCGATGAGGAAGAGTGAAAGCGGAGTCCCTGTCCTTCTATCAACTATCAACTCTCAACCACCAACTTTTTCACGCAAGCGTGAGCCTCTCATCGGACTCCAGCTTTTCATTAAGCTCGGGCCAGCCGCCTGGGACTTGCATGTTAAAGCAGTGGAGATAAACAGTGAAAATCTTGGGATCGAAAATGTCCACCAAGCGGTCGATGGTGCTGGCGAGGCGAGTGGCATCGAGTTTTTTCGGCAGATCACCGACGACGGAGCCTTTGCCATCGTGTGGGATTCCCATGCCGTCACAGAACATCGCGAGCAGGGATTGTTGGCCGGACATGAGGTAGGCTTGCAGCAGATGCTCGCCGATCGTATCGCAGGCCTTGAGTTTCAGGGTTTTGTTGATCCACGCGTATTGCTCGGCCATGGATTTTTTCTCGACGAAAACTGGGCGCAGCTTGCGGTTAGCGGCAAGGGTGGCGACGGCGGATCGGTAAACATTCTTATCGTTGGCGCGGAACCAATCGAGGATTTGAGTAACGATGGCGGGGTCAATGGCAGAGTAAAGTTCGTGGGCTTTCACGGTACGGAAATTTTTAAGTGGCGGGAAGTCAATGCGCTGCCCCGGCCTGTGGCAAGGGCGGAGATAGGGGATCGCGGTTATTTGTTGGACGCAAAAATCGCCAAGATCGCGGACATCAGGAACACGGCAGCGGAAACAGCGACACCTGCGCCAAAGATGATCCAGCGGCCCTTGCCAATTGGTGCGCCGGATCGGAAAAGGACGCGGAAATAGAGCTCTGCCAGCGGTCCGAGGAAAAACGCGACGTTAGCTCCGATCGCGACGGGTGGCGTGAGAATGGCTGCGACCGGAACGGGCAATTTAGCCACCATAATCCATAACGCGACCACGCCGAGGCCGGGCAGCAGGAGAATTGCATTGTAGAGTAGCCGGAGTTTCTCCCAAGCACGGACGAGTTCTCCGAATGAGGCGGGGTCTGTGGAAGCAAGTTCCGGACTGGAGACCGGCGGGGCATAGGGATTCGGGGAGTCCATGGAGACGTGCCTTATTTCAACCCAAGCACTTTCGGCTGACTGGCACTGCCGAAACGATCGATCGCAGTAACTGCAATCACATCGGCGCGAGGAATGGTGATGCCTTTGGAGCTGCTAGGTAAAATTTGCACCGTGCGCCAAGTGCCACTGCTGCGGACTTGGATGGCGATTTTCGAGGTGCTGCCATCCGGCTCCCAATGGATGTAAGTCCCCTTTTCGCTCACGTTCGCGCTGACACCGGGGGATTCTGGGACTTTGCTGCTCTGCCACGGCATCGGCGGAATGGCGGCGGGTTGAGTATAAGTGCCGGCGAGTTTGGTGGAAATACCGCCACGGTTAGAGACGAGGCTTTTCGCGCTCCAATGGATGTGGCCGTTCCAGTTGTTACCAATTTTCCGGCTGACGTCGATTTGGTTAGTAATCTCGGATGCGGACCGATGATCTTCTTTTCCGCCGATGCGCTCGGTGGCGATGCCGGGCCAGACCGGTCGCGACCCCTGTTGCCGCCACCAACCGAGGAGTGCGGAAAAACTCTGCTTCTGTGGGGCAATCGGCCAGTAAAGCTGTGGGGCGAGGTAATCGACCCAGCCGTTCTTCAACCACTTGCGCGAGTCTCCGCCGAGTTGCTCATAGCTGTCGATGCCCGCTTCAATTCCCGCAGGGACGCCGGGGCGCCAGATGCCGAACGGGCTGATGCCGACACGGACCCATGATTTCTGGCGTTTGATGGCGGCGTAAAGATTGCCAACAAAACCATCCACATACGAGCGACGTTCTGCTGGGCTTTTTCCATCGGAGAAGGTGAGGCTGCCGGAGGGATACGGATAGAAATAGTCATCCATGTGGACGCCATCGATGTCGTAGCGTTTCACCACGTCGAGGATCACGTTGAGGGCGCGAGCGCGCGTGTCTGCTAGAGATGGATCGCACCAAGTCATCGTGCCGAATTTTTTCGTGGTCTGCGGTGCGATACGGGTGACGTGATTTCCTGCGACGGGCTGAGAATTGTTAGAAAGCGCGCGGAACGGATTGAACCATGCATGGACCTCGATGCCGCGGGAGTGGGCCTGCTGGATGCAGTAGGCTAGGGGATCATAGCCGGGCGAGCGACCCATGGTGCCGGTTAGAAATGGGCTCCATGGTTCCATGGAGGATGCGTAAATCGTGTCACATTGCGAGCGGACTTGGAAAATGACAGCATTCATTTTCAGCGAAACGAGCTTGTCGAGAATACCGCGTAATTCCGCTTGTTGGCTATCCGCGCTGAGGCCGGAGGAGCTGGGCCAATCGAGATTGTAAACGGAGGCCACCCAAGCACCACGGAACTCACGGGCAAGCGCGGGCGGGCGTTCGTTCACTGGAACATAAGACTGCGCCCAAGCGCAGGCGATCCATCCGAAAGCGGCGAAAAATACGGGAAAACGAATCATGCCGGAGATCATGCCGGTTTCACATCGGATCGGCAAGCCTCCACCAAACTCAGTGCGGGCTTTTCTCTTCGGGGAACCCATGGCGTTCTGCCACCAAGTAGTTAGGCCGCATTTTTACTTCTGTGTAAATGCAGGAAATGTATTCGCCGAGAACACCAATCGAGAGCAGTTGGATACCGCCGAGAAAAGTGATCGCTACCGACAAGGTCGCCCAACCCGGAACGTCTGTGCCCATGATGACTGTGCGTCCGATGATGAATAATGCGTATAACAGCGAAAGCCCTGAGACGACTGAGCCCACCCCCACCCACACTCGCAGTGGAAAGGTGGAAAACGAGGTGAGCCCTGTGATTGCCAAATCGAACAGGCTGCCGAGCTTAAATTTTGAGGTTCCCTCGCGCCGGAAGCCGTAATCGAAAGGCACCGAGGTCTGCGAAAATCCGACCCAGTTATACAGGCCCTTCATGAATTTTCCACGCTCTGGAAGTTGGCGCAAGGCCAGCACCACGCGGCGGTCCATGAGGCGAAAATCCCCGGCGTCTGGCGGGATATCAATGCGGGAACCTTGGCTGAGAATTTTATAAAATGACCGACTCAGGAAGCGGCGGATCGGCGGGTCCGTGAGTCGATCATTCCGCAAACCGTAAACCATGTCGAAGCCCTCTTGCCATTTTGCGACGAAGTCGGTGATGAGCGCAATGGGCTGTTGGAAATCCGCGTCGATGATGACGACCACCTCGCCATTCGCTTCATCCAAGCCAGCACCGATGGCCGCTTCCTTGCCGAAATTCCGTGAGAGGCTGATCAGGCGGACTGGCAATTCATGGGTCATCGCGATGGCCTTCTCTTTCGTGTCGTCCCGGCTGCCGTCGTCCACCACGATCACTTCGTAGCGATCTGATAGACCTGCGAGATGGGAGCAGAGCTCACGCAGGAATTCTGAGATGCCAGGGCCTTCGTTGAAAGCTGGCACCACACAGGTGATCCAAGGGCGGCAATTTTCTCTCATCTGGATCTATCAATGAATGACTTCGGGTGGTGGCGTCAACCTCTTGCCTTCGGGCTTGGCATTTTGCTCTACATAGAGGGTCGATTCGTCGGAGAAAGTTTCGACTTTAGCAAACCTCGCCTGCGTTTCCGCGGGGAGCTTGCTGAATCGTTTGGGGTTGATTTGCAAAAATAAGCGACCGGGAGCATCGAGCTGTGTGCGTAGATCATCCGCGGTCTTGGCGAGTAGCACTTTGCCTTGAGTGTAAAACTCCCCGGAATATTTCCGGCGTTCGTAATAACAGAGTTGGTCGCCCGGCTGTTTGTCGCGGACGAAACGTTTGACTAAATTTCGCTCCGAGCCTTGGAACGAAGCGCTAGGCAACAGCAGAACTGCTAGAACCACAAATCCAGTGAGTGCGGCACTCACACCCAGAATGCCAGGGTGAAGCGGGTGAATGCCTGTGGGTTTTCCCGAGTTGGATCGCTGCCATGATAGACCTGCTAACAGGATCGCAAATGCCGGAAGCGCCGGTAGCGGATAGGGCAAGATCACATTGCGGGCCGGCGTGAAAAACACCAGAGGCCACAAGGTCCAGAGCAGCCAATAGGCCCCGCGCCCATCCGCTTCCAGCGCCCATGAACGTGATTTTTTCCATTGCCGGAATGGAACGCTCAAAAGCCCGAGGCACCATGGTAGCGAGGTGATTACTGCAAAAAACCAAATCGCTCCAGGCGTCACCGGGTGTCCGCTGCCATAAAGATCGCCCTTCCAACCTTTTACGGTGAAGCGTTTCCAATGCTCGCCGACGATGAAATAATCGAGAAACCCAGGGGTCCTTTTCTCCGCCATTACATACCACGGCACGGCGATGAGAAGCATCAGGACGCTACCGGAAATCCAAGGAACATTCGTCCATGCACGCCGCCACAAACCGGTGAGCATCACCCATCCCACGATAGGCGGCATGGCGATCACGAGTGCGAGAGGGCCCTTTGCCAGTAACCCGATCGCCAAGCCTATGAAAACTCCATAACCCCACCCCTTCGATGAAGATAGCAGCGTTTGCCGGAAAGCGACCATCGCAAGCGTTGTCCCTAACACTAATGCGAGGTCCGTCATCACCGCTGCGGAGCAGTAGAAAAAAAGCGGCATTCCCATCAGGATCGTCGCCGCTGCTAGACCTGATTTTTCTCCGTACTCGCGCCGCGCAGCTTTTGCTACTAATAACAACACAACCATCGCTGCTAGAAAAATGAAGATCCGCGATCCAAACTCATTCGGTCCGAAAATCTGAATCCCCACCGCAGACATCCACATGCTCAGGGGTGGCTTCCCCCAGAAGGGAACACCGTAGTCAAACTGCGGTGTTAGCCAGTTTCCCGTTTCGACCATCTTGCGGGAAATTTCGGCGTAGCGCGATTCCGATGGATCGTAATGGGGCGCAAAGATGAGCAAAACAAAGCGGCAAACGATTAGAAATACCAGCATGCCGGGCAGCCACCTATAAATACCACGGGGTGAAGAAACGGCAGAATCAGAATGCATGATAGATGATGTGGATTTGATAGGAATATGGTTTTTTCAGTCATGCTGCCATGCGAGGACCAGCGCTCCCGCGACGATCAGTGCCCCACCGATGGCGTGCTGCACGCTCAGTCGCTCTTTCAAAATGATTGCAGAAAATACGATGACGAAAACGACGCTCAGTTTGTCCACAGGGGCGACTCGCGAGACTTCGCCGAGTTGCAAGGCCCGGAAATAACATAACCACGAGAGCCCTGTCGCAACGCCTGATAGAGCGAGGAAGAGCCACACGCGCCTCGGGAACTCTAGCAGCGCGGAGGGTTTGGTGGTCGCAAAAGCGATGCCCCAAGTGAAGATCAGCACCACCGAGGTACGGATGGCAGTCGCGAGATTGGAGTTCACTCCCGCCACGCCAATTTTCGCCAGCACCGCAGTGAGGCCGGCGAAAAATGCGGAGAGCAGTGACCAGGTGAGCCAGTTCATTCTATCGGATGCGAAGAGCCGTTCAATACCAAGAAAGCACGGTGGGAATCATCCCGTGGGACCGGAGCATGCCAATTCCTTCCACCGCGATCAGCGCTGCGAGAAACCACAGCACTTCAGACAGCGAGCTCATGAAAATTTTCGTATTCACCTGAAGGATTTGTGTATCCTTGATCGCGAAGTTACGTGGCCAGAAGCGTGGAACATTGCGCTCATAGTTCGGAAAATCATCGGGGAAAATACCTAGCAGTTTCCTTTCCTCGCTACGAATCACGGCCCGATAGAGAATGAGAAAAAGTGTGCAGGCGAGAAGGGTGAGAGTGAGGTTTTGGGAGGACAAGCAGATGCCGGTCAGCCCAAGGAAGGAGAAAAAATACAGAGGGTTTCTGCACATTCCATAAATGCTGCTTTGGCACAGCTCCCTATTTTTTCGGCCTCCAATGTAGAGAGTGCAGAGGATGCGCCCGAGCGCCCCGGTGAAAACCAGAAAAAACCCTGCAAGTTTTAGAAGCTCCTTGGGAAGGGTGTGGGCTCCACGGGGCTCCACGAAAACGAGCAGGAAAATCAGCGTCGCGGCAGCTAGAAACGAAATCGGTTTGCGCAGCCTTTCGATTTTCCCCTTTTTGGTATTTCCTTTTCGTTGGGGCTTAACGTCGGTTTCAGAATTCATAGGCGGGTAGCTGGGAAAACGGGATAGGCGGAGGGAAGAGTCCGGGAGGCTGTATCAGGCGGAAGTAGAAATGTTGAGGATGTGTCGCACGAAATCAATCCAATCCTCACGGGTCTTGAAAACCTGCAATTTTCTAGCCCCAGCGCAGTTCAAAAGCCCAGCGGTCTCCGGTTTTTTTTAGAAATTCCCTAGCATCGCTATCGATTCACTTGCCATACTCACGCTTTGCTTTGACGGCTTGGCGGACTTGTGTGGTGTGAACGTATTACTTGTCTGTCTGGTTTTCGCGGGGCGCTGCCGCTTTGAGCATTTCGATCCCCTTCCGGATCGCGAGGTAGTCCGGCAGCGTTTCCGGTGTTTCACCAATGGCGGAATAAAGCATGGCCATGAGTTTGGGATACATCTCCAGGCGTAGGTCACGGTAATCATCTCCTGGGATCGTCGACGTGCCGCTAATTCCCTGATGATGAAGGCGTAAATCCAGGAGACGCCAAAAAACCAGTTTTTCTACAACTGGGGCTTGCCGATACCGCACGAGAAGTTTTTGGGCGTAAAGGTATCGGTCCTTTGAGATTATCGTATATGTATCGACAACGGATAGTTTTCCCCATGCTTCCGCCCGCTCCTTGGCCACTTGAGCTGGGACAGAAACGTCAAATACCTCTGCACGCTCCAACTCGGCGATCCTAAGTAGCTTTTCATCGTCGGAAAGTTCACGGCCTTCCAGAGGGGCGGAGTGCTTCGCAATGGGGAATGGATCAATCACAGAAGGTGTGGCGTTTTCATGCGCATCCTGCTGCTGAGGTAGACGATCGGAAACTAATTCCGGGCCGGATTGTTTTTTTGCAATAGTTCCGGTCGTCCTTCGTTCAGGACGACACGCTGCCAGTTCTAGACACAAGGCGAGGGTGGTGATGAGAAATTGCTGGCATTTCATGGTGGAGGGAATGGACTGTTTCCGAGACTAAATGTTGAACCATCGTCGATCCATTTGTCATTCTCGCGTTTGGCTTTCAATATAACTTGGCATAAAAAATAGTCCGAGCATTTATACCATTTGGAGCCGATTTGTGCTCGGGCAAATTCCCTGAACTGGGCAGTTTGAACAATGGTGGCCTGCGGTGTCCCACTGCCAATGGAGTCGGGTGGATCAATATGAGGATTGTCAAAATCGGTCATAATAGCCGTAGTGCCCTGCGGGATGTAGGGACGCAATTCACCGGATTGGTCGGGATCGTCATTTCCTTCGATTATATTGGTCGGGTAGTCAGGTATATCGAGACCACCAGCCAGCAAAGACGATTGAACCGCTTGGACGTTGGATCTTGAAACAACTCTAACTTGTCTGGATGCATCGTATCTAATTCCCGCTCCGCCCGAAAGCGCGACTCCCGTCCGAGGATTAATACTAGGCGGTGCCACACTGATCGGCGTGGACAAATCGGCCACGTCGGCAGTGAGATCAAACATCTCGGTTGGCAAGCAGTTGTACCGGTAGCGGATTTTTCCCTTCAGTTTCAGCTCGGTTGCATTGCTTGTGGCAGGCAGTATTTCGGGGGTAGGAGCGTCCGTTGTGATATCGGCCCAGGTCACCCAGACGTTGCGTTTGGTGGCTTCCCCGTTGCCATATTTGGCGATGGTGCGAATTTTCACCGGGAATTTTCCGGTGGCATCGCGTTTCACTTTCCATTTTCTGATATCGCCGTTCAATTCTCCCACACTCGGATCCCATTCCACAAGTTGGTTGGGGTCTCCGGGCGTAAGCCATGCATCTTCCAGGCCCTTTGCCCGTAGTTTGACGAATTCATCGGCCATCTCCGTCGATTTTTTCGGCGTCACAAAATGCTTTTCACCACCTTCGCCTTTATTGCTTTTGACTTTGTCGCCGAGCACTCCTGCCATACCGTCTTCCGGGCTGATACGAACCGGCAGCAAACCCACGACCACCGTGCTGGGCAAAATGCCATCGCTGATATTGGTCGCTTTGAGTGTGATGGGCACGACTGTATCGGCACTTTCTGAAGCGTGTATCACCTTCACCTTTTCGATGTGAACGGGGGAAAATCCCTGCAAGGTGACACCGTTGACTAAATCAGCGTCCCAAGCGGTATGGCGGTTATTGACACTGACGGTTTCGCTGAGGGGATTTCCTTCCGGCAGATAGATCTCCCAAAAAAGGGTATCGTCAAATTGCGAGCTTTCTTCGGTGTATTGGGGATACTCGGCACTCGTCGTGCCAATGACAAGCACGCGGCTGTCGCCTTTCTTGATGGTGAAAGTGCGGGTTTCGGTTTTGACCACGTCCTCAGCGGAATCACCCGTTAAAACGAACCACTCGGGGGCTGCTGTATCTTCGGGATCGTTGGGATCTGTTTGATGGGTGACCTCGTCGCCATCGGAAACTCCGTCGCCATCGGTATCTTGATTGTGAGGATCGGTTCCGAGTTCCTGCTCTTCGGCGTTGGTAAGCCCCTCGCCGTCGGGATCCCCGGTGGCACCGTTGTTGGGATCGACGGTGCCGTTGTCGGTGGGATCCAAACCATTGTCGCGTTCCCATTTGTCCCCAAGCCCGTCGTGATCGGTATCTGGGTCGAGTGGGTTGGTCTGTACAGAGTTTGCAGTGGCCGGACCGCCAATGATGCTGCGGGCGGCTCTCGCGCCGGGGCGAGTATAGGGGGTGATTTCTTCCAGATTGGTGAGGCCGTCGCCATCAAAATCGGCGTTGTCGAGGTCTGTGTCGGTTTGGTCGGAGTATTGAAGGCGGTAAAAACCTTTGTTTGCGGTGCCGTCAACTTCGTAACTGATAGATTCATTGTTGCCGAGTTCGATGACGGGTGCCCAATTCCATTTGTTCAGGTGATCGGAAGGATCGGAGACTTGCACAAAGTAGCTGCGTCCGGCTTTGCCATACCACTCGATGAGTTTTCCGCCAGTGGAGGCGGGGTGAACGGGAGGACTTCTAGAGTATCAGGTAAATAAGGGCGTGTGGATATAATGGCGGCTTCAGCGGCTATTGCGGCTTTTTCATCCTGTGCAGGAATAGGCGACCAACAGACAAACGCGATGATGAACAGGAGCGGAGTTGGTTTCATAGGAATTTGGGACTCGCAGGAGGACTTCAATGAAACTTCTAAAACAAAGGGCGCGGACTTGACCGCGCCCCGTCAACAGGCACCTACAAGCGCCTCCAAGAAAGACGCGACAAGCCGCGCCGATCTGGCGCGACAGCTTTGTCTTTCTTGGGGCCATTTAAAATTTGTAGGTTTCGTCGACGGCCCAGAAGCTTTTGAGAGTCGCAAAAGCAGTGATGTTTAGTGAATGAAAGTCTTGATGATTAGAATGCGATTTTTCTCGGAAAAATGCATAAATCTGTGGCTGCTTTTATTGCTGTTGGCGAGGATATTTTAATATTTTTCATAACAGATATTGCCCTTTTTCTCGGGCCAAAAAAGAAAACCCCGGAGCTTTTGAGGCGACGGGGTTTAGATATGAGGGTTCTGGATTACGGGGTGGCGATCACCAAGATCGGCGTTTTCTTCTGGTGTTTCGCGACTGCGATTGAGTCGCGGGAGAGGGTGTATTCCTGATAGAAGTTCGTGTCCTTGAATTGGAGGACGGGCTTGTCGATGCCTTTGGCGAGGAGTCGTTCGATTTCATCGAGGGCTTGTTGGAGGTTGGCGTTCACGGCGGTTTTTTCGCCACGGGCGGTTCGGGGCTGCCGAGGAGAAGATTGTAGGTCTCGATGGCGGTTTCCAGCAGGTCGAGTTTGCCGGGGGTGAGGCCGACCTCGGCGCTGCCGTGTGCGGTGGAGTTTTGCTGTCGGGGATGGAGTTTTGACGAATGGCGATGTTCTTTCGTCGAATCCAGTGCGCCTTCTAGCATTGCACTTCATCTACCAGATCATGTTGATAGATTTCTGCCAGATGTAAATTAGCTTCTGTGAGATGAAGATAACTTTCTGGCGGTCGGGGATGATTTTCTGTTGGGTTCAGATTAGATTCTGGTGGATGCGAATGTGGTTTTGGGAACTGTAGATGGGATTTTGGCAGGTTAAGATGGGAGATCAGGGGGGCGATAAACTTGTTTTTGGGTTTTACCAACTGACCCAAATCAAATGCGACCTCGTAGCCCTTGTCTTGGCTCGGATCATTGCCTAGAAACCGACATGGCAAATGCCTTTGATCGTTTGGGCATGCAGCCTTGTTTAGTGCTTTCTGAGGAGACGCTGCGTGAAGCTTTTCGCGCTGCGGGGAAACAAGCGCACCCCGATGGCGGAGGTGCAGATGGGGAGTTCACCGCACTGAATGAGGCATTTTCGACTCTCGTCAGTCCCGCGCGGAGGCTGCGGCATTGGCTCGAAATGCGTGGTCTAACCGTGGAAACGCGTGGCACCATCGACACCGCGCTGATGGACCTTTTCTCTAAAGTCGGCACCATCACTCAACGCGCGGAAATCCTCATCCGCAGGCGCGAAGAGGCGAAATCCGCGTTAGCGAGAGCGATGCTTGAGGCAGAGACGCAGATTTGCCGCGAGGAGTTAGAAGCTGCGATTGCCACGGTGGAAACATGGATCACGCGCGAGTGCGGGGTGTTTCCCGAACTTGAGAAATCAGAAAATCCCGATTTGGATGGAGCGTCGAAAATCGCTAGAAACTTGGTTTTTCTTGAAAAATGGCGGGTAAGTCTGCGCTCGTGTTTTTCCCGACTCGTCTAACGGACAGGGGTGGCAACAGGTGGCTTGTTGTGCGTACCCGGGGCCGGGTGAACGGGAATCGCTACCGGTGGCGCATTTTTCACCGGAACACCTCCGGGAGCCGTCGTGCGGGTGAACGTGGCCGTATCGCTCAAATACCAAATCAAGGCACCGCCACCGATGACGGCGACGAATACAAACAGAGCAATCAACAGTCCGAGACAGGATTTCATGGCTTTTCTTAAAGGGGTGGCGGTGCGGAATCCAGCTGCAATTGAAAAGTTAGGATTGGATTCTGGCAGCGAAGGCACCGTCGGTTTTTTCCCGGAAAGGCAGCGCCTCGCGGATGGAATGCAACGAGAGCTCGGGGTGGTCAGCAATGAAGGCCTCCACTTGGCCGAGGTTTTCCTCACGCTCGATGGAGCAGGTGGAATATACGATGCGACCGTCGGGCTTCAGGCAGGCAAGAGCGTTTTCCAGGATTTTCCGCTGGGTGATGGCGATTTTTTCGATGTCCGGCGCTTGCAAACGCCACCTAACGTCAACGCGGCGGCGGATCACACCGGTATTCGAGCAAGGAACATCAAGCAAAATTCCATCGAAACTCCCGTGCCATTCGGCGGGGGCGGGCTGGGACCAGTCGTGGACGGAGATATTCGCGTTGCCGGCGTGCAGGCGTTCGAGATTTTCCACCAGCCGAGGAAGTCGCTTTTCGTTAGAGTCGGTGCAAACAAGGCCATCTCCCGATCCCATTGCGGCGGCGATGAGAAACGCCTTTCCCCCGGGAGCTGCGCAGGCATCGAGAATCCGCTCGCCGGGTCTCGGGTCGAGAAGTTCGATTGAGTGGCGAGTCGCGGGATCTTGGATGTAAACGGCACCGGATGCGAGCAGCGCCGCCGGCAAAGCACCATTGAGTTGATAGAATCCCGGTGCACCTTTCACCGGTTTGCCGGGCAGGGACTCGGGCGTTGGCACCAGCGGGTTCACGCGGAAATACGTGACTGCCGGCTGATTGTCCCATTCGAGCAATGCAAGCGCCTGGCGTTTTCCGAAAGCGATTTTCCATCTGTTATAGAGCCAATCGGGATGCGAGTGAATGATGGTCGGTGGCAGTTCCGCCACGTCGTCTAACAAGCGTTTTTTGGCGACGGTGGCGCGGCGCAAAACGGCATTGATCAAGCTGCGGACGTTGGCTTTTCCGGCTTCGACCGTCTCGTTGACTGCGGCGTGATCCGGCAGACCGAGGATAAGCAATTGGCATAGTCCCACTCGCAGGACGTCGCGGGTTTCTGCGTCCACTTTGCCGTCTCGGAGTTTGCTGATCCAGTGATCTAGCAGACGCCTGTTACGCAAGACCCCGAAGAGGATCGCTTGCAGCAGCCCGCGGTCGGATGAAGAAAGTTTTCGCCGCTGAGCGTGGCGCTCGATGAGGGTTTCCGCATAATCGTGTCCCTTGGCCCAAGCACGGAGGGCGGAGACAGCGGCTTGGCGGACGTGGAAATTCTTGGCTGGCATGGAATGGGAAATAGAATCACCGCGATCACGTAATACCGGGAAGCGCGGAAGTGGGGTATCCCTATTTCGCTGGCGTTACAAATGACAGCAAAATCAAGCTGGTGGGCTCCGGGACCTCCCCCCTCGGAGCCAGCCGCTTGGGTTCTTTAAAGTTTGAGAAACCTTTCCAAATCGAGGAAATCCTGACCGTAAATCAAATGGTCCAGCAGCGGAATCCCGGTCAAATCCTCGATCACTCCTTTGTTGGTAATCATCGCGGTGTCCATTTCGTCTTCCAGTTGATTGAGAAAAATCCCCGCACACCGCAAGCCCTTCGCCCGGATGGCTTCCACGGTGAGTAAGATATGATTGAGCGCGCCAAGCTTGTTTCCAGCCACGAGGATCACTGGCAGTCCGAGGTCTGCCGCGAGATCGGACACCCGGTAATTCGCGGCAATCGGCACCTCCCAGCCGCCGACGCCTTCCACCAGCACCGATTCATGGAGCGCCGAAATTTTCGCAAACCCGCCTAACAACTCCGCTGGGTCCACCGTGCGGTCCTCTAACATGCCGGCCACATAGGGTGCCACCGGAGTTTTGAGAAAAACGGGGTTTACCAAATCGGCATCAATCCCGCCCGATGCAGCAGCGAGCAAAGCAGCGTCCTCTCGATCACCGCAAGCCACAGGTTTGTAGCCCACGGCATCTTCCCCGGCGTTTCTCAAGCCGTCCAGAAGGAGGCAAGTGACGTAGGTTTTCCCGACTCCCGTGTCGGTTCCGGTGATAAAAAAGCGCATGGTTCAGCCTGCTTCCGCCGCTGCCGTACGGTCAAGAAGCACGAATGATAATTTTCCCTTTTCCGTTGGGATTCCGTGTACATGCTAGCCGCAGATGACAGCAGATTTCCTGGTGATCGGTGCCGGTATTGCCGGGCTTTCTTTTGCGTTACGCGCCGCTCGCCACGGCTCGGTGATCGTGCTGACCAAGGGCGATGCCTTTGAATCAAACACTGCGTGGGCGCAGGGCGGGATCGCCTCGGTCCTGTCAGAAAGTTTGCGTGACATCGGTGACTCGGTGGAATCCCACATCGCCGATACGCTCGATGCCGGGGCCGGCCTGTGCAAGGAATCCGCGGTTCGGACGATCGTAGGGGAGGGGGCGGCCGCGATCAATGATCTGGTGAACTACGGCGTGTCGTTCGATAAGGAGAGCAATCATTTTCTCCTCGGCAAAGAAGGCGGTCACTCGCATCGGAGAATTTTGCACGCCCGTGACACCACCGGGCGGGAGGTAGCGAGGGCGCTCATCGAGGCCGCTCGCAGCCATCCTAACATTACATTGTTGGAGCATCACTTTGCCATCGATCTTATCACCACCGCTAAGCTCGGCGCGGCGGTGAATGATCGCGTCGTCGGAGCATACGTTCTGGAAACAAATTCTAACGAAGTGAAGGTCTTCCGCTCGGACCGCATCATTCTCGCCGCTGGCGGTTGTGGGAAAGTCTATCTCTATACCACCAACCCGGACTCTGCCACCGGTGATGGTGTGGCACTCGGCTGGCGGGCCGGTGCGGCCATCGCGAACATGGAATTCATCCAGTTTCATCCGACGTGTTTTTACAACCCCGGAGCCACGGGACCCGAAGCACGCTCTTTCCTCGTTAGTGAAGCAGTTAGAGGCGAGGGCGGAATTCTCATCAATGGGAAGGGCGAGGATTTTACTAAAAAGATCGATCCGCGTGGCTCGCTCGCCCCACGAGACATCGTCGCCCGCGCCATCGACCGCGAAATCAAACGCACGGGTGCGACTTGCGTCTATCTGGACGTCACCCACAAGCCGAAGGGTTTTATGAAGGAGCGCTTTCCCTATATTTACGAAACGCTTTTGAAATTCGGGCTGGATTGCGAAACCCAACCGATCCCAGTTGTCCCCGCCGCCCATTATCAGTGCGGAGGTGTTCTATCAGATGCAAACGGCAAGACCTCCGTTCGTGGACTTTATGCGGTCGGGGAAGTCGGTTGCACCGGTCTCCATGGAGCCAATCGCCTCGCATCTAACTCACTGCTAGAGGGCAACGTCGTCGCCCGCCGCGCACTCGATGCAATGCTCGTGCTTCATCCGCCGGGCAAGGATGTCATGAATCCTCCGCCGATTCCCGAGTGGGAATATGGCAATACCGCAGAGCCGGACGAGCTGGTGGTAATTTATCATAACTGGGATGAGATCCGCCGCCTGATGTGGGATTACGTTTCCATCGTCCGCACGGATAACCGCCTGCGCCGCGCCACAGCACGGTTGCGGAATTTAAAAAAGGAAGTGCGTGAATTTTATTGGGGTCACCGCGTCAATGCGGATATTTTGGAACTCCGCAATCTTGTGGCCGCCGCCGGGCTCATCGTCGAGTGCGCCATGCGCCGCAAGGAATCGCGCGGGCTTCATTACACGTTGGACCATCCGAACTCTGATGATCGTCTCTGCCAGGATACGATCATCAGAAAGTTCTAAGATCAGACACTTTATTTCATGAGTGTTGCCCTGCTCAGGCCGGGCTGCCAATCTTCCGGCGTCCATGGCCCGTCAATACACCCTTCATCGCCCGCAAGCGGCCGCAGCTTCGGGCATCGACTATGTGGCGGCGTTGAATCCAGAACAATACGAGGCAGTTTCCTCACCGCCGGGAAAAGCTCTTGTGATCGCTGGCGCGGGCTCCGGTAAGACTCGCACCCTGACCTATCGCGTGGCTTGGTTGCTGGATCATGGGATCGATTCAAAACAAGTGTTGTTGCTGACTTTTACTAACAAGGCCGCCCGCGAAATGACCGAGCGGGTGCGCGAGTTGGTCCCGCACGACACCTCAGATCTGTGGGCCGGAACCTTTCATTCGATCGGCAGCAGAATCTTACGCCGCCATGCGGAAGACCTAGGATTTACCCGCTCTTTTTCAATTCTAGATCGCGATGATCAAAAATCTCTGCTCTCCGCCGTGATTGCGAAATGCGACATCGATACGAAGGAACGTCGTTTTCCCAAGTCCGATGTGCTGGCGTCGATGTTCAGTCTGATAGAAAACACCGGTGCCTCGTTAGAAGAAGTGATCGCAGCGCGCTACGATCATTTTTACGATTGGACGGAGAAAATCGAACTCGTCCGCGCGGGCTACATCGCCAAGAAGTTGGAAACGAACTCGGTGGATTTCGATGACCTGCTGTGCATGGTCGTGCGTCTGTTCGAGGAACGACCGGATGTATTGGAACTCTATCAAAATCGTTTCAAACACATTCTGGTGGACGAGTATCAGGACACGAATTCGGTGCAGGGCCGGATGATCGACCTGCTCTGCGGCCCCTCCAACAGCCTGATGGCCGTGGGCGATGACGCGCAGTCGATCTACTCGTGGCGCGGCGCGGACATGGATCACATTCTGAGTTTCCCAAAGCGCTATCAAGGCTCGCGCGTTTTCACTATCGAGACGAACTACCGCAGTGTTCCTGAAATTCTCGATCTATCAAACGCTGCGATCCGAGCGAACTCTGGGCGTTTTGAAAAAGATCTACGCGCCTCCCGCGAAAGCCCAGGTGTGAAACCTGCACTTGTCGCTCTAGCAGACCCGCGCACCCAAGCGGCGTTCGTCGCTCAGCGGATGTTAGAGCTGCGGGAAGAGGGGATTCCACTGGAAGAAATGGCGGTGCTCTATCGAGCGCATTTTCAAAGTTTAGAAATCCAGATGGAGCTGACCGTGCGCGGGATTCCGTTCGCGATCACCAGCGGTTTGCGGTTTTTCGAGCAGGCGCACATCAAGGACATCGCCGCATTCATGCGCTTCGTGGTGAATCGGCGGGACGAGGTTAGTTTTTTGCGGATGGTGAACTTACTTCCTGGCTGCGGTCCTGTCGCTGCGCAGAGGCTCTGGAGCGAGTGGCTGAAAAGCGGCTGGTCCACCAAGGAGGAAGTGCCGCCAAAGTGGTCTGATTTATTTCTGAAATTCAAAGTACCGAAAAAGGCGGTAAAACATTGGGAGCAGCTTTGTTATATTCTGGACGAACTCACGCCTAACGGCGAATTCGCTCGCCCATCCGAAATGATTTTCAGCATTCTCGAAGGTATCTACGACGAATACCTGAAAGCCAGTTTTGAAAATTTCGAGAACCGCCGCAGCGATATCGAACAACTCTCGCAGTATGGTGGGAATTTCGAAGATATCTTGGAATTCCTCGCTCAACTCTCGCTCATGAGCTCTGTGGACGGCGAACCCTCCGGCGATAAAAGCGAACCCGAAGATGAAAAAGTTACGCTCTCTTCCATTCACCAAGCGAAAGGTCTCGAATGGAAAGTTGTCTTCCTCATCTGGCTGGTGGACGGGCAATTTCCTAACGGACGGATTCTCGAAGCCGATGATTTACCAATGTTAGAGGAGGAAAGGCGACTTTTCTATGTCGCCATCACCCGCGCCAAGGACGATCTTTATCTAACCTATCCGATGATGAACCCCAAGTCCTACTCCGGTGATATCATCTGCCGCCCTTCACGTTTTCTAGAAGACTTTCCCGTGGAGATGGTGGAAGAGTGGCAGGTGGGAAACTCCGATCCATGGAGCGAGGATGAGCCGTTTTGAAGTCACCGCATCCTGCATTCGAAACTAAATCACCCTAGTAAATCCTTTAGTCTGAGACAGGCAATTTCGTGAATTTGGAATAGAGCCTCTGAAATTTCCGTTTCCGGAGAATTCAATAAGCGCGATTCGAACGCGTCGAGCACTCCTTGTTTGGCAGTTCGCCGGGCGCAAATGATGAACGGAAACCCAAAGCGCTCGCGGTAGCGTGCATTCCGGTCCGAAAAACGCTCGTATTCCTCGTCGCTCAGCCGATCCAAGCCCAGTCCGGCCTGCTCGCGGGTGGATGCCTCGGTCAACACTCCGGCTCGTGCCAGTTTGCCTGCCAAATCCGGGTGGGCTCGTATGAGCAGGAGCTTTTCGTCCTCCGTCGCCTCATCGACCCTCCTGCGCATCGCCAATTGCAAGGTTTCCTGATCGAGGAATGGACGCTGTTCCAATACTCGTTCCGCGACCCAAGGGGAATGCTCGTAAATCCCGGCGAGAATCGTCACAAATTCCTCTTCCGACGCGGCATTGAGGTTGGCAAGGGCGATCATCTCGACCAAGTAAGACCTGTGCTTGAGGGAAATTCAATACCGATGGACATTTGGGAGAAAATCGTCACCCTGCGGCGCGATGGAGTGAATGCCGTATTGATCACCATCACTGCCGTACGCGGCAGTGTGCCGGGCGTGCTGGGAGGAAAGGCCTTGATCACCGCTGAGGGGTTAATTGCAGGAAATCTCGGTGGCGGAAAAGTCGAGGCAAAGGCAATCGCGCAGGCCTTGGAGCTCTTATGCAGCAAGGAATGCTACAAGGCCAGCACATGGAATCTACAGCGCGACGTGGGCATGACCTGTGGGGGTGAAATGGCGTTTTTGTTTGAAAAAATCACTGCCATACCTCCATGGCACATCGCAGTTTTTGGTGCAGGCCATGTTTCACAAGCGCTTGTGCCGGTGCTTGCGACCTTAGCCTGTCACATCGATGTCTTCGATACTCGCTCGGATTGGTTGGCTCGGTTTTCACCCATGAAAAACGTAATTCTTCATCAGGTGATGCGATTCGAGGACGGAGCGGATTACCTTCAGCCGCAGTCTTTTGTGCTCTCTATCACCCAAGGGCATTCCTGCGATCGCCCAGTCCTGCGTGTAGTTTTAGGCCGCTTTCCTGAGGTTCCCTTTCTTGGGGTGATTGGCAGCCCCGCAAAACGTGCGGTGCTTTTGAGGGAACTGAAGGAAGACGGAATTCCCGATGCACTCTTGGAAAAAATCATCTGTCCCCTTGGTCTGACGATCGGAGGAAACGACCCTGCGGAGATCGCCATCAGCATTGCCGCCCAGTTGCTTTCGCGAGTATCATGCGCTTAGCCTGACCGGAGGAGGGAAATCGCGTGGGTCGCCATCCAAGTTCTGTTATCCGAAGCGAGGCATTGCAGTGAGACGCAGCAACCACTCTCAAGAGATTTGTTTGCATACTCATCTCCTACCGAAGGCCAGAGAGTAACAAAAATCACGAAAACAAAAAGCCGCTCCATTGCTGAAGCGGCTCTTGAGTCTGAAAAATTCCAAGATGTCTTATGCGCGACGCCGGCGCAGGACGAGCAGCGAGGTGCCAAGCAAGCCAAGCAATGCTGCTGATGGCTCAGGAACCAAGCTGACATTGTCGATAGTAACGGAGTTATTACCGGCACTTGCACCGCTGTTCCAGCTCGTTGAGAAACTCGACACGAAGTCAGTTTGTGCAGCACCCGTGAGGATACCACTTGAAACCGCGCTTCCCGCATTGCTGAAGGCATACGTCACTGCGCTACCATTCCACGCGGTGTCGATTTGAAATTGCGTGCTAACACCAGCGGTTAGCGTTCCGACTGCGCCACCTTCAGCGAAAGAGCTTGACCAAGTTACATCGTATTGACCTGCACCTGCGGGTGTTAAATCAATCGTAAGAAGATTACCCGAGTTAGCAGTCAATATAAACTGAAACGGGTTGCGAGTTGCACCACCTGTGCTCTCGGTGTAGGAAGTCTTAAATTTGAACGAAGATGGACCATTACTGACCAAACCTACGTTTGCTGCGTGGCTTAGGGTGGTGAAACCAAGGCTGGGCTGCGTAACACCACCAACCGTAGCGGACTGAGAGCTGCCATCCCATGTGTAGGAATCAAGAATTACAACTGGACCGCCGCCTGAGTCAACGCCGTTTGAGACGACCCAGCCGCCTTTTCCGTTCATATCGTCATTGACAGTGGAATAGCTTTCAAAATTATCGATAAACACAGCGGCATGAGAATTGCCAACAAATGCAAGTGTGGCTGCAAGGCCAAGGATAGAGCGATTCATAAGTTTTGAATGGGGGAATTTTTTTATGATAGGAAATCTCTCAGGCTCCACTCACCGGGGTAGGTGGATTGATTACGGATGGCGGACGTGGCGCACGCGCAGCTTCCGCAGGAGTAAAAGCGGCAAAGCCGACAAATGCGACTAAAGCGACAAGTAGTTTTTGAAGTGAGGAATTTTTCATGACGGCGAAAGTTGGCGGGGGAAGAGGAATAGGTCAACCGAAAAATCCTTAATCTTCCCTTTTTTTCGTGGAGCCTTATTGATTCGCCAGAAATGGCACTGAAACGGTCGCCGGATCTGCAGGTATTGTGGACGTTTTAAGCTCCAAATCGGTCGGCCAAGGTCTCGGGCCGATTTTTCGGTTTCAGCGCAGAAATTGCCATGACTTGCTCGATATTCCAAAATCCAGCTCACCACGGGAATTGGAGTTAGGAAAAAATATTGAATCACAAGCAGATACAGGTAGATGCAGATAATCAATGAGTTGCAAGATCTTAGCGACTCACCTAATCGGGATTGCCGCCTCGTCTGTTATTCTCGTCTAACCTGATTGTTCCGTGAAAATTGATTGGCTGTTTTTATCGACTGCTCGTCGATGCCTAATGGAGGTTTCCGCCCTCCAAGTTAAGATTACGGCAAATGGCGCTGCGGGAAGGATGGCCCTTAGTTTGATACCCGGGGGGCGGGGGATGACTTTCCTTACCCTCGCGACGAAGGATTGGCATTGCTCCATCACATGAGCTCAGCCTTGGGGTAAAAGTCCCTCCAAACCAGATCAGCGTGCGGCTTTAAGGCGCAAGAAGTAGCTTGGCTGAACGGCGGGTTTGGCCACGGACGCTCGGATTACCCTTGTGGAGCCATCGTCGGACATCGTGGTTTCGCTGAGGGGGGTGACCCGTGCCCACGAGGAAGGATCCGCTAGGCTGGTACTGTCTTGAATTGAGTAGACGAGATCCAAGGCATTCAAGTTGCGGCGATAGGTGAAATCCAAGGTATTGCTATTTGATTCAACACCCACCGGGGATGGGCTATTCCCCACAAGAGGATTAAGATTTGAGGCGTATTCGAGGAGGTTGCTGAGTCCATCCCCATCAGGGTCTGCGGTGGCAGTGGTTTTTTCCGGCGGGAGGCCGGAGCCGGAAAATGTTGCAGTCTGCCATGACGTGAAGGAATCGCCGATTTGCAAGATGCCGTTCACCTGCCCCACATAGTTAGGGTTACTCGATGTAGCCGTGACCGGATAGAAGCCCAAGGCGGAGGGAGCTACAGCGGATGCTGCATAGGTTACGTTAGTAGAGATTCCCGCTGGGGTGGTGGTGACGGTGATGGGTTTCGGAGTTCCATCGCGGATTTGGGAGAGATTGGAGAGAGTGGCCTGCAAGGGGGCTTTGTTGATCGTAAGAAGGGAGGTGGATCTCCCGTCGGTGCCGAAGCTGGTAGTCTTGGTTTTAGTCTCATAGGTACCCGCATTGACTGGAGCATTTTGGGTGGCGTTAGTGGGGATCGCGCGCAATCGCAACATGGGGCCGGTGGTGCCAGATGTGGACTGCCAGCGCCAGTTCTGGTAGAACAGAGTGGGCGCTAAGCCCGAAGCGAATTGAGTTATTCCTACATAGGGGGGAGTGCCGGGCGTAACGGTAGTTGCGAGATTCGTAACGTTCAGGTCATTGTAAGGTCCAGGAACCCCAACGGGAGCGGTGCCATGGGAGCTGGTGTTAAAACTCACCGCCACCCACACATTCTCAGGCAGAATTATGCCATCGGGGAAGCTGAACGGCACCCGAAAGGCATAGCCGCTTAAAGTGTAATTGGTTACCCCGTCAGCCAATTTAGAAGGCCGCCACGGGATAAAGGCTTGAACGGTCTGGGATGTAAGTAAGTGAAAGACCTCGGTAATTCCGTCGTTGGCATAATCATAAAACGACAAGGTGACTGGATGATAATACCCGCCACTATTGCCTGGAATCGAGATGCCAGGGTCTGGCGGCACGACCAATTCTGGATGTGCATTGGCCCAAGATTGGTAATTTTTGGGTGAGGATGAATCGTATATTGCGTAAGAACTAAGGACCACATCGCAGTAATCGAGCTTACGAGCGGTCCCGGCCGGGAGACTAACATATTTCCCCATCGCCCAATAATTGAGAGCCTCCAAACCTTTGCTCTGGTAATTTAACGCCGTAAACGTATCAGGGCAATTTTGGAAAACCACTTGCGAATTAGGAGCAGATTCGGCGACGCTGGTATCACGGTAGGTAATTTCCGTAGCCTGACCTGAGGGTAAGCCGTTTGGGTCGATACCCTTCGCACTGCCGTCGTAAGTCACTGTCTGTGTGCCGGATGGTAAGGTCGCAAGCGAGCGAGCTACATTGAGAGGCTGCGCGATCCAAGACGCAGCGTTGAAGTTGGAGTTGCCGCTGTTGCTGGCGATGATCGTGGTTTGACCCGCTCCGGTGAGAGTGACAAGTGCAGTGGAGGAGACACTCGCCACTGAGGGATCGCTAGAGTCCCATTTGATCGGAAGTCCACTGCTGATGGTGGCTGTTACGGTGAATAGCGCATCACCATACGTTTTTGCGGGCAATGTCCCAAAAGTGAGTATTTGATTCGCCTTACTGACTATCAAAGTTCCACTCGCCGAACCTGTCTCGATAGGATCCACGATCGTGGCGACAACGGCGTAGCTGCCAGCGTTGGTGGGTGGAGTGGCTGAGCCAGCATAGGTAATATTAACATTCAGTCCAGCGGGTACGGTGACGGCGGTAGCGACAATCGGGATACCACTGTAAGTTTGCGCTAGATTGGAAAGAGTGACTTGGGCTGCCATGGAAGTTCCGGCAAAAACCGTAGCAATCCATAATGCGAGACATTTCAAGCCAAAGAAATTTCGGTGGCCTGCCGGGCCAAGGGCTTGATCATGAGAGGTCATGGAGCGCACCGATTGAATTCAGTGCCGGAACAGATGGCCCAAAAAATTCACATTGCGAGCCTTAAATCTAAAAAAGTTTAAAGATGGCTTTCATATCGGCCGTTTACGGAAGCGTCGGCAGGTGGCCGACTGTTACGGAGCGGCAAGTCCGAGTTCTGAATGACTTGTGGCAAAGTTTGCCGCTGCATCCTTTGAGCCACGCTTTTCCCAAACTTGAAAAAGAGGCTTGCGCGCAGCGGGTCCAACGCTGTTAGCCAGTAGATGGGGCATTTCGCGGTCTAAAAGGATTGGAGGTGCTGAGTGAGCCCAAATGAGCAATAATGAAGGATCATTCCCAGCGAGTTCCAAAGCGGCGGACATCAGGGCCTCGCTCTTTTCTGCATCATACACGACTTTTTGATAGGTTTTACCCAAACCAAAAGCACTGCCCGGAAGTCGAGACTCCTCAATGGAGGCCCGACGTATGGCTTCTTTCCATAGCACAAGCGCCTCATCGGAGTTTTGAGCGCTCCAAGCCAGCGCTTGCTCCATTGCTAGATTGACCCGGGTGGGATCCAAGCGCCGCTGGATAGCAAATGCCTTGTTGGCGATGTCCCGCTTGTCGTCGTAGTGCAAAGCAAGATTCCCGCGGAGGTAATAGGGGTAAGGGTCCAGTGGCGTGAGGTGGTTCACCTCGTTCAGAATGACGAGAGCGGTTTCCAGAGGGTCATGGGCGGTTTCGGGTTTATAGTCCTGGCCTGCGGCAGTCGCCTTGTCGTAAGCCGCTTGATCTTGATCGGCAAGGGCTTTGACCATGGTCATGCGGTGGCTGATTTGTGCGGAAGGCAGCAGCGGTTTCTCAACCCACTGGGCGTGGAGCAATGCAACGCCCCCGAGTAAAGGCAGCAGGCCAAGCGACCTCCACACGAGAGAAAAAGTACGCGAGCCTGGCGCAAGCTTAGTGTTGTCTGCCGGAGGTCGGAGGGAAATTGCCAATAAGAGGGCGGCAGACCACGCGAGGCCGACGCGATGGCCGGGGACATCGAACAAGCCATGCACGCAGAGTAGCAGCGCTGCGACGAGGGTGCCCATTCGCAGGGTGCGAGCATGGCTGTGGCGGGCGCGCTTCAAACAATTGAAAAAAACTGCGAATAGACCGGCGGCCAGACAAAGAGTTGCCAGCCAGCCGTTTTCAGCAAGCATCATCAACCAGTCGCTCTCTGGATGGAGGCAAATCGCGCTGTTAGGAACGTTGATATTTTGCCGATATTGCGGGAAAACTCGGGAAAACTGACCCGGTCCCACGCCGCTCCATGCCTCGCTGCAGATCATTTTCCAAGTCACTAGATAAATGGCCACTCGCCCATCCATTGAATGAGCTTGTTGCGCGACAGCGTTTGCTTCCGAGGAAATGCTTGATCTTGCCTCTGGGGTATCAAGATGTTGAACAGTCTCGGTAAGCCGTGTTTTAACCTGGGATTCTACGATTAGAAAAATCCCCACAAACGCAAATAACAGAAGCACGATGGCCTTCCCACTGTGCCCTCGAAGCTGGCGAATCCCGGTGAAGACTAACCACGCACCAAATCCTGCGGCGATCAGCACGATCCCGGCGCGGCTTTCCGATGCGGCGAGCAGGGCGTAGAGGCAAAGGGTAATCGGGATGACGGACAAACCGATTTTCCAGCCATCTTTGAGGCGGATCGCGTGAGCGAGGCTACCGATGCCCGCGAAGCAACCCATCGCAAGCAGGGTGGCAGTGTGGTTGCGGTTAGGAAAAAAACCGAACACGTCGCCAGGTTGTTGGAGGATCAGGGCGCTTGTGACCCAAACCCCGATGCCTAACGAAAAACCCAGTGTTAGACGATGGTGAAAGCGAGTATCAACCCGATGGCCTAGCAGAAAAAGCACCACGAGTGCGGTTACCGCGAACCCAGCCAAACCCTCCGCTGCCAAATTGGCCTGCACAAAAGTAGATGCACCGGTATTCACACCCAGCGATTCCAAATCGAGGCGCCAAGGTGAAACGTGAAACCAGGTGCGCGGAAGGAAACCCAGTGCAGAGGTCAGCACGAAGCCGGCAGCGAGCCACGACCAAAGCCGCGGGACTCTCGCGGTCGGCGGCAAACACAACATCAGCAAGCCTGCCCCCGTCCACAAAATACCCTGCAACGCTTGTGGCTGCATTTCGGGAAATGCCAAGGCAAGGAGGGCCAGCAAAAGTATCCCGCAAAAGACAACGAAAGACCTGCGTTCATCGATGGATGGCGGCTCGGGCGGGGCTGAAGTGCGGTGGGACATGCAAATAGCGGATTCCTCGCTGATGCTAGAGTGCAAAATATTGAGGCGGGAAGATAAATCCGCAGAATCAGCTCGTAAATTCCGATCCGTTTTCTTGGGGCCCGCAATTATTGACCGCCCGCTGCCGTGCCTTCGAGCTGCTGCCGGAGTTCGGCCAAGCATTCCTGCCAGAACTTCACCTCCATGGCCTCGTAGCGAATGGTATCCGGATTCACTTGGGTGGTGAAAAGGATATTGCTAGGTTCTTCTAGCAGCTCCTCATAAAGCGCTCCCATCAAGTAGGCTGACACTGGATCGTCATCTTGCAGCAATGGCCGCGGATCCTCGTTCCGGGCCTCCGCCTCAAGCGCGGCGACCACTTTTAACAACATTTGCTGATCCAGCGCCACGCCGATGTGGTCGGCTGACGAGTGATGATCCGCGATGATCGCGAGCAATCGCTTGGTGATGCGCTTGGCCTCGCCCTTTCTATCCTCAATTTCTTGAGCGGCTTTCGGTGGCGTGATCTCAGGCATAAGCGGAAACTTCTCCGAGATGTCCGGAAGGCGCAAGTTTTGATCTGCTGGGCGATTTTCCATGTCGCAAGTGATTAAATCCAAGCGAGCGCCTCATCCAGCGATTCCACCACGTGATCGGCACCGTGGGCTTCGAGGGCGGCGGCGGTGAATTGCCCGGTAGAAACGGCGAGGCATTTCGCGCCGATGGCATGGGCGCAGGCGATGTCCTTCGGGGTGTCTCCGATGACGAGGGTTTCCTGGGGGGTGAAATTTTTGCCAGCATGGGCCGCCGCGCGTTCGAGGGCGATGGGTCCGAGGCGATTCCGATCCGCGTGGTCACAACCGTATGCACCGAATGGGAAAAAAACAGCCAGCCCGAAGTGGCGCATTTTACTCGCCGCGCCGCCTGCGGTGTTTCCTGTTAGCAATCCGAGCGTGGCATGAGGGCGCTTTGAAAGCTCATTTAACACCTCTAACACTCCGGTATAAACCCGACCGGGAAAATTTCCGTTCGCGAGATTCCAATCAAGTCGCCCTTGATAAGCCTCAAAATAAGCAGCGATACGCTCGGGTGTCGGCTCGATCTCGAAATGGGCATGGATGTTGGCGATGATGCCGAGATCCGTGCTACCTGCTAGATCGAGCGCCGGCCCCTCGTGGCCGAAAACTTCGCGAGTGGCTTCCTGCAGAGCCATCATCCCCGCACCGCCGGTGTCCACCAGCGTGCCGTCGATATCGAACAGATAGAGCATCGAGGGCGGCGCGATGAGAATGCGTTCGGTCGGAAAAAAAGCAGGCCGTGGCGCTAGAAAACTGCCGCCACGGCCTACTGGGAGCATCAGGCTTGTGGCACTTCTTCTTTTTCCACAGCAGATGGATCGGAAGCAGCCTCGGAAACTTCATCGGTCATCTCGTCCGGGACGAAATCATCATCCGGATCTTCCGCATGTGTTTCGTCATCGTCAAAGTCGTCTTCTTCCATCAGCTCGCCGTGGAATAAGTGGAACTTGCGTTTCCGCTGGTGGGCGGGAAGGGGCGAGAGAATCATCGCCACAGCACGTCCATTCAGACGTGGTGCTTGATCCACCTGAGCCATCGACTTGAGGTCCTCAATGATGCGATTCAGCACCACGAATCCGAGATCCTTGTGGGCATTTTCACGCCCCCGGAATTGCAGGACAAAGCGGCACTTGTGATTTCCTTCGAGGAATCCTTCGGCACGGCCCAGCTTGATGTTGTAGTCGTGCTGCCCAGTCCCGACGCGGAATTTCACTTCCTTCATGCGGGTGGAGCTTTTCGACTTTTGCTTCTTCAGCTTTGCCTGCTCGTACTTGTATTTCCCGTAATCGACGATCTTGCAGACCGGAGGGTCCACTTGGCCGGCGATCTCGACAAGGTCGAGTCCGAGCGATTGAGCTTTAGCGAGCGCCTCGCGTGAGGTCATGACGCCGAGTTGTTCGCCAGTCGCGAGGACAACACGAACTTTCGGGGCGCGGATTCGGTCGTTGATCCGCGTCATATCGCGGAAACGACCCCTATTTTGGTCTCTTTGTGGCTTAGCGATGGCTTTGTCCTCCAGTGGGTAGATGCGACACACTGGTGCACGGTCGGACAAAGCCGCCGAACAAAACCGGTGCGAAGAGGGATGCGGAACGTTGAACCAAGCGCCGGATCATAGATCGGAGACAGCGGGTAAAAGCCGATCAATGACAAGATCGGTTTTTGGGGTCATTTTGTATCGTTCCAATAAAATCATTGAGCGGTGGTGAGACCGTGATCCAGCCGATGACAGAGCTGATGAAAAATTTTCCACCGACGTGCTGTAACCGTCTATGAGGAGTTTTTAGCGGATGCTTTGAATTTGAGCAAGTCTGATTTTCCAGACTTAAACTGGCAGGATTTGCCCAACAAAAAAGTGCTCTTCCGGGGGAAGAGCACTTTGGCTTGGATTGTTCGATGATGCTTTGTGGAATCGTTCGGGAAGTCTCGCTTGTGCGGGCTTATGACGCCCGCTCCTCCTTCAAACAGGAAGAGCGGGTGTTACAAGCAGCGCTCAGATGCGGAACTGCCACAGCGCCTCGGTTTCGCGGTCGCGCCACGCAGGGCGGCGTGCCATCGGATCTTGGAGCGTGCGGATTGCTTTCCGTCCACCCGTGCTGATGAAGCTCTCGCAGTCGATGGTGACGACGTCGAGCCCCATGTAGTAAGTGCCGTGAAGTGTCACGACAGCCTCCTCCCCGAAGGTTTCAGCGAGGTGTTCTTTAAGCAGAGCCGCTTCCTTTCTTCCTAAAAAGAGGAAGGCGGGAGTTTCTCCATGATCGCACTTAGAGCGAATGAGTTCCGATACTGCCAAGCCGTCCCAGGTGTCTTCGAAAGACAGCTCGGACGGCACGGTAGAAATATCCGGATAGGTTGTGTGATGTTCGGTAATGTTCATTTTGTTGGTGTAGGGTGCCATTTTCGAGGGAGCAGACCCCGTGCCAGCACCGGGCAATGACGGCAGTTTTGCTTATCACTGCGAGGTTCTGAGGGAGTCTGTGTTAGGAATCGTAGTTCTCGCCAATTGCCATAAGCGTTGCATTGCCAATGGGTCGAACTACTTAAGGACTCTAAACTTCATGCCTGATTCGGCCAAATTTTCAACGGTGACGTTTTCGCAACAATCGGCCGGAAGTTCGCTGACCATTTCCGGAGAAAACTCAATGGTCCGGGGTTTCGCGGGAAGGCGGGGTGGAAATGGCAATTTTTCGCTTATTTTTTGGGATTAGTTTTGCTTTTGACCCGGCTTTTTGACATTCCGCCTGCAAGGGATTGTTAAGATTTCCGTAGTATCGGTCATTTAATCATCTATTGCCTTCGGAAGAATGGACTCTGAAAAACGCAAGATTGCCCGACTGACTTGGCAGCGCTTCCGCGCTTCCCTGCGGATGCTTGTGAAGTCGGAGTCCGGTCCGAAAGCGGTCATGCTATCGAGCCTGCTGATCGCCTGCATGGTCGCGATCAATGTTTTTAACGTCATCAACAGCTACGTCGGCCGGGATTTCATGTCGTCGATCGAGCATAAAAATATCCATGGGTTTAAGTATGAGGCCATGCTTTATTTGGTAGTCTTTGCCGGTTCCACGGTCGCCGCAGTTTTTTACCGTTTTACGGAGGAGCGGTTAGGTATTCTGTGGCGGGAGCAATTGACCCGGCGGCTGACTGATGTGTATATGAGCGACCGAACTTACTATCGGCTCGATTCCGGCTCAGGGGTGGCCAATCCCGACCAGCGCATCACCGATGATGTCCGTGCCTTCACCACCACGACACTCTCATTCATTTTGCTCATTTTGAATGGCACGTTGACCGCCATCTCATTCTCAGGGGTTTTGTGGACGATCAGCCCGCTGCTTTTTGGTGTGGCCGTCGTCTATGCGATTTGTGGCTCTGTGCTTACTATTTTGTTAGGTCGGCCGTTGATCCGGTTGAATTACTATCAATTAGATATGGAGGCAAATTTTCGCTCCGACCTCATCCATGTGCGAGAGAATTCGGAATCGATTGCTCTGGCCCACCGCGAAGGGCGATTTAAAGCTCGCCTAAATAAGCGGTTAGATGCGCTGACTTTTAACTTCCGGCGTCTGATTCGAATCAACCGAAATCTTGGTTTTTTCACAACCGGTTATAACTACCTCATTCAGATCATCCCAGCCCTGATCGTTGCGCCGATGTTTATCTTCGGTGGGGAGACCGAGTTCGGTGTGATCACGCAATCGACGATGGCATTCGCCACCTTGTTAGGGGCATTTTCTTTGATCGTGACGCAGTTTCAATCCATCTCGACCTTTACTGCGGTGACCGCCCGACTCTATAAGCTGACCGATGCAATGGACAAGGCGCAGAACGCAACAATCTGCGCGATTGAAGTTGGGGAAATGCCGGATCGATTAAGTTATGAAGAAGTGACGCTTTACTCGGCAGACAAGTCGCGTTTGTTAATCTCCGATTTGAATTTAGAGATTATTCGTGGTTCGCGGTGGCTCGTCACTGGAGCTGATGATGCACCCAAAGTGGCCTTATTCCGTGCGACTGCCGGTGTATGGGCGTGCGGTGGCGGGCGGATCACTCGTCCGGGTTTGGATGATATACTTTTCCTGCCAGAGAGGCCCTATCTGCCGCCGGGAACCTTACGCGATGTCTTGTTGCGAACCGGGATGGAGTCGGTGACAAAGGATTATCAAATCATGAAAGTTTTGACGGATCTTGGGTTACAGGAAGTGGTAACTCGCGCCGGCGGTCTTGGGGTGGATCAGGATTGGGATGACTTACTTTCTATCGGTGAGCAGCACTTAATATCAGTCGCCCGGATATTCCTTGCGAAGCCAGCTTTTGTTTTTCTGGATCGTCCGGGTAGTTCACTGCCGAAGAACCTGATCTCCCGAATTCTTGATCTACTCACTGAGCAAAACATCGGAGTGATGATCCTTTCCAAGAATGGCGAGTCACGCTTGCGCTATGATGGTCACCTAGAAATTAAATCAGATGGAGCGTGGGAAGTGCGGCATGAATTGCCTGATGAGAATCAAAGTGAATTGAATGATCTGAGCTGCTGATGCCCCGGATATCAAAAAGATCTGTCATGAGAGCCATTGAGTCTGAATATATTTTTGCCCTAACAAATACGGGATCGGAACGTGCACTCAAGTTGGAGGTGGAGACGATGGGCCTAGGTTGGCGGCTGAGCTATCAACGAAGAGGCTTTGTGACTTTCAAGAAGCCTTCGAGTAACTGTTATTTTTCTCTCTGCTCCCTTGACCATCCATTGGCTTGCGCCCGCAGACTTTGTCTTTCTCTCGGGAAGTCGGCAACGCCGGAGGATGCTGAAGGTAAAATCAAGCTTCACCCGGCCTATTGTGGCGGCCCTATCCATCAGGTGAAATTCGCTAACCGAAAAATGGAACGGATGTCAGGTGAGACGTTAGAGCGACCGAAAACAGGAGATTGTATCGGCACGGTGGTGGAGTTCGGTCCCGAGGAATATTGGGCAGGACTTCATTTACACTCGCCCTATCTTAGCCCGGACCCGGGTGGCGATTCGTCAATTGTTATGCCCGAGAAATCGCCATCGCGCGCTTGGTTGAAGCTAGAGGAGGCGGTGCGTTTTTTTGATCTAGATTTGTCTCCGAAAGATATTGTCGTGGAGCTTGGCTGCGCGCCGGGAGGGGTTGTTCTCGCCCTTTTGCAGCGTGGAATTTCAGTGATCGGTGTGGACCCGGCTCAAATGGCACCCGTCGTGTTGGAATCCGCAATCTTAGAAAGACGCTATGCGCCTTTGGACAGACCATGGTTCTATCATTGCTGCAAACCTGCGGCTCTCGCGGGCAAGCGCGACCTTGGCAAGGGTGTGACCTGGTTCATGTCTGATATGAATCAATCACCGGCCGTCGTCATCAAGGAATGCGAGCGCTTTTGCAAAATGTCCCCCAATATCTGCGGGGTCCTGATTACGCTGAAACTAACGGATTTATCACAGGTGGTGGAGAAGCAACAATGGTTTGATGGGCTCTCGGCCATTGGGTTCACCCACATCCGTCTTCAACAGCTCAGTGTGCATCACAAGGAATTCACACTGCTCGCCTTGAGGTGACGCTCGGCCCCGAAAATTCCGCCTTTCTTCTTGGCATGCGAGCGCTGTAGGCTTGAATTGCGGCACCTTGTTCAAATCCCCATTTTACCCACCGTTCGAGCACTGGATCTGGCTGATCCCCGCATTTCTGATTGGAGGCTGCATCGGCTCGTTTTTAAACGTCGTGATCTATCGGGTGCCGCTTGGCTTGTCCGTGAATGATCCGAAGCGGTCTTTCTGTCCGCTTTGCAAGAAGCCGATCCCGATGTGGCTGAATTTCCCGATGATTAGCTGGCTTTGGCTGCGCGGAAAATGCCGCGAGTGTAAGGCACCGATCGCATTCCGTTACTTCGGCGTGGAGCTGCTAACGGCGGTATTGTTCACCGTGGTCTGGTGGCTCTTCGCCCAGCAGGTTCCAGCCGTGGAGGTGGTGATCTTTATTTGGATCCTAATGGCTCTGTTAGTAGCGATCACTTTTATCGATGCTGAGCATTTGATCATTCCGACTTCTCTAACATGGGCGGGCTCCATCATTGGTCTCGGGGCCTGCGCGGCTTATCCACAACTGCCTGTTCTCGCGGGCAATGCAGGGAATTGGTTTGCCGGACTGAAACATGGCGTGATCGGCTGGATCGTCGGTTTTGTGGGACTGTGGTTCATCGTGGAGCTCGGGAAACTGGCCTTTGGGAAAAAGGCGCTCAAGTTTGATAAGCCCGTTGAGTGGTCGCTAAAGGAGCCAGAAGGCGATGACGACCCAATGCTTTTTGTGATCGATGGCGAGCCGATTGCATGGTGGGATATTTTCTCTCGAAAGACGGACCGTTTAATAGTCGAAGCGCACGACATCCGCGTGGATGGCGAGTCGTTGGGGGGGGGGGCATTGACCATCCGTGAGTTTGATACCCAACTACCGGATGGAACGATTGTGCATCTGACAAAGATGAAATCGTTAGACGGCACCGCGATCTCCGCCGTGATCCCTCGTGAGGCGATGGGAATGGGAGATGTGCATTTGTTAGGGATGATCGGTGCGTTTTTCGGCTGGACCGGGGTGTTTTTCTCGCTGTTTGCAGGCTCGATTTTTGCAATCATCGCGGCGCTCATCGGGCGTATCGGTTTCGGCAAACAATTGCCATTCGGGCCGTTTCTCGCGATGGGAGCTACGGCATGGGTTTTCGGCGCGTGGAGGCTTTGGGAGTGGTATATGAACTCCCTTGGACCACTCGGGTTACCTTGAGCCCGACACATCTTCATCATGGCAGAGCAGAAACCAGGATCGTGGAATGACAGCACCGACTTGGCGCGGGCGATCCTTCACAACCGCACCGAACGGCGGAAATGGCTCGGGCGCATGATGATGGTGCCGGTTTTGATGCTGGCCGTTGGGCTGTGGGGAATCGGGGCTTGGCTCGCGGAAAGCCCGCTGCGTTTTTTGCTCTGGTGGGGCGGCTGCGCGCTAGCCACGTGCGTAGTGATGCTTTTCGCTTTGTATGATGCGCTCGCCGTGGTCCGTGAAGAACGGGCAAAACCCCGTTCCGATGTCGATCTGCAATGATGGTTTAGGGAATTCCGCCGATTTCTAGGAAAAGTTTGCATTCGCATGACTTTGCTTGCGGAGGGGGGATGGCAACGGATTAGGGTCTGTTTTGAAAATCCTGATACTTTTATGTCACAAAAACCCCGGCTCTCGTTTTGGCAGCTTTTTAACATGAGCTTCGGCTTTCTTGGGATCCAGTTTGGCTTCGGGCTGCAACTGGCTAACATGAGCGCCATCTACTCGAAACTGGGTGCTGATGCTTCAAAGATTCCGATTCTATGGTTGGCGGGTCCGATGACCGGGTTGCTTATCCAGCCCATCATTGGTTCGATGAGCGACCGCACGTGGAACCGCTTGGGACGTCGTCGCCCATATTTTCTAACCGGGGCGCTGCTCGCCTCGACAGCGTTGTTTTTCATGCCGGACTCGCCTGCATTGTGGGTGGCCGCTACAATGCTTTGGATTTTAGATGCTTCGATTAATATCTCGATGGAACCCTTCCGCGCATTCGTGGCAGATAAACTACCTCCGGAGCAAAGAACCACCGGATTTGTGATGCAGAGTTTTTTCATCGGAATCGGAGCGGCTCTAGCGAACGCCCTTCCGACGATTCTAAATCACTATGGCATTTCTGGAAACTCGCCTAACGGGATACCTCTATCCGTTCTGTGGGCATTCAAGCTGGGTGCAGCAGCATTCCTGTTAGGCGTGGTGTGGACGGTGGTCACCAGCAAGGAATATCCACCAGAGGATATGGAAAATTTTTTACGGGAGAAAAAGCAGCATCGCAAATTCCAATTCAAGCCGATCTTTCCCGGAGTCGGCGCGGCGGCGGGCGCTTTGCTGGGGGCGGCGCGTGGAGGTTTAGTTGAACAGCACATGACGCTCTCGCATGTGTTAGCGGGTGCGTGCATCGGCGCGGCGGTGGGTTTCGTGCTGAGCGGACCAGAGGTTTCCACGGCGGTGAAGGCAATGCCAAAAACGATGAAACAACTGGCAGTAGTGCAGTTTTTCACCTGGCTCGGCTTGTTTTGCATGTGGATGTTCTTCGGGCTGGCGACTGCGCAACAAATTTTTGGAACGCTCGACTCGAAGTCTCCTGCCTTCGATGCCGGAACGCTTTTCGCGGGGCAAACATTCGCGTGGTATTCCATCGTCTGCTTCCTTGTGGCTTTCGCCCTGCCGCCACTCGCCAAGCTAACAAGTCGGAAGACCGTTCACAGCCTCGCGTTAGTTCTCGGAGGTCTTTGTCTGTTATCGACCGGTTATATCGCAGGGCTCGAATCGAAGATCTTATGGCAATGCACGATGATCGGGGTCGGCATCGCATGGGCGAGTATTCTATCGATGCCATACGCGATGTTAAGCGGATCGCTCCCGGAGAATCGGACGGGCGTTTACATGGGGATATTTAACTTTTTTATTGTGATCCCGGAGATCCTCGCCTCTCTCGCACTTGAACCGATCGTGAAACAACTTTTCCACAACGCCCCAGTCAAGGTCGTGATGCTCGGCGGCGCGTCGCTCATCGTCGCCGCAGTTGCCACACGTTTTGTCAGTGACGAATCCCAGCCCCAAACCCACTGAACCATGACTTGGCAAATAACCGCGATCGGTGTTGTGATGGCCGCAATGACAGCAAGCAGCCGTGCAGCAGAACCCGTGCGCCCCGTGATTTATCAACTCATGGTGCGCACCTTCAGCAATATCAATGAGACCCGGAAAACTAACGGCACCCTCGCGGAAAACGGCTGCGGAAAGTTCAACGGCATCAATGACGCGGCGCTTGTTTCCATCAAGAAAATGGGCTTCACCCACATTTGGCTAACAGGGGTGTTGGAGCAGGCGAGCGGCACGGCCTATCCGAATCGTCCCGCCGATGATCCGAATATTCTGAAGGGTATCGCGGGCAGCCCCTACGCGATCAAGGATTACTTCGATGTCTGCCCGGACTACGCCATGAATCCCGATCAGCGGATGGAGGAGTTTAAGTCGCTGTTAGGTCGTTGCCAGTCGCATGAACTTAAGGTGATCATCGATTTCGTGCCAAATCATGTTGCACGTTCTTATGACTCGGATGTGAAGCCGCAATCGTCTTTCGGAAAACATGACAAGCGTGATGTTTTTTTTGATAGAGATAACCATTTTTTCTATCTGGGCCCGAACGATGAAGGCAACGGCCCGCCATTGAAATTACCGACTGCAAATTTACCGGGCTGCAATGGAAGCTTCGCGGCGGAATCGGAGTTCGGACGTGTAACTGGCAACAATGTCGTGTCATGGGCACCGTCTATCAACGATTGGTATGAAACCGTGAAGCTCAATTACGGCCACGATTTCACCACCGGCCGTGATACATCCTCACTCCCCGCGCCAAATGCGGCTCTTTCCGAAGTGCCGAAAACTTGGCGCACGATGGATGAAATTCTCGCCTACTGGCAGGCCATGGGTGTGAATGGATTCCGCGCGGATATGGCGCACATGATCCCGATGGAGTTTTGGCACTGGTCCATCAAACGTGCGCGCAGCCGCCATGCCGATGTGTTTTTCTCGGCGGAGGCCTACGACACCGATCCGGCAAAACTAACAGATAGTCACGTGCTTGATGAGTTATTAAAAGCCGGATTCGACGCGGTTTATGATGATCCTTCCTATGATGCGCTTGAAGGCATGTATGATTCTGGAAAATGGGCGAATGATTTGGATCAACTCACTTTCACCGGTGAGCGCTTTCACAAATCCCTTCGCTACGGCGAAAATCACGATGAGGTCCGCTTGGCCAGCCCGAAAGAATGGGGCGGACTCGGGATGAAAGTGGGCCGCCCGGTTGCCGCGGTTCTCTTCGCGATGGGGCGCGGGCCAGTGATGCTTTATAATGGACAGGAAGTCGGGGAGCCCGCTGCCGGTGCGGAAGGATTTGGCGGCGACGACGCGCGAACCACTATTTTTGACTATTGGTCGATGCCCGAGTTGACCAAATGGGTGAACGGCGGGAAATACGATGGCGGCCGCCTCAGCGATGAACAAAAGTCTCTGCGCGAATGGTACGGAAAATTGATCCGAGCCACCCAAGCCCCGGCATTCACAGCAGGCGAGTTCTACGGCCTCAATCACGCGAATCAGGAGAACCCGAATTTCGGCAGGGTGGGGGATGAAACGGCATCCGGTCATTGGCTCTACGCATTTCTCCGTCACGATCCGAAAAGCGGGCAGTCCTTCCTGATCGTGGCGAATTTCAACGGCTCTGAAACCCTCCACAACGTGAAAATCAGCATCCCTGAAAATGCTTGGGACTTCCTGAACCGCCGCAATATCGAGACATGGAAATTTACAGACCGCCTCGACTCTACTTGGTCTTCCAGTGCGGCCCGCGATGGCCTTGCCTCAGAAGGAATCGCCCTGCCGGACCTCGCACCATGCAGTGCGATGCTGATAGAAATTTCAAAATAAGGAGTCCGCACCTTACCGCCCCGTTTATGACAGTTAGATTACGATGGCAGTGTAACCTGAAGCACGATCGAATCGTCTAACGCCGTCAAAGGCGCGCTGGCCCGCGGAACCAGGATGAACTGGCCTTTTTTATAGCATCGCCCACTGCTTGTTTTAAGTTCACCTTCCACCACGGATAGTATCGAAAATTGATGGTCATCTGGATTGCTGATAGATTCACCACTCTTCAGCGATCTCTTGTCGATTTTGAAATACTCACAGGTCGCGAGGTTATCTCCCATTGGTGTGTGCATCTTGGGCTCGAAGTCATCAAAGTCGATGCTAGCGAGGGACTCTGCGACGTGAAGTTCCCGAAGGTTACCATCGAGGCCTAGGCGGTTCCAATCAAACACTCGATAGGTGGTATCCGAATTCTGTTGGATTTCATGAATCAGGAATCCCGCACCGATCGCGTGCAGGCGCCCGGCTGCGATGAAAATGGAATCTCCCACTCGAGGCGTGATCGCATGCACGACATTCGCCACGCTGCCATCCGCGATGGAGTTCTCGAAGTCTGCGCGGGTGATGCCATTTTTCAGTCCGACGTAGAGTTTCGCCCCTGGTTCACAATCCGCGATGAACCACATTTCCGTCTTGGGCTCACCTCCCAGATCGGCTGCGAGATGCGCCGGTGGGTGGACTTGGATGGAGAGATCATCACGCGCGTCTAACACTTTAACAAGGATCGGAAAACGCGGGTGATCTTGAAATCCTTTTCCAAAGATTTCCTCGCGATGGTTCGCCCAAAGATCGTGCAGTGTCGTGCCGGCCCACTTTCCCTCCTCGACCACCGATTGTTCGTTTTCGCGATCCACGATTTCCCACGCCTCGCCGAACGGCTGCTTGGGATCGGGCAGGGTGCGATCATATAAGGTTTCGAGTTCGCGTCCGCCCCAGACGCGCTCCATGTAAAGCGGGGTGAACGTGATTGGCTCCATACAGGGTGAGATAGGAGGAATTACCGATTTTTGCAATGGAAGATAAAGCCTGCGGTTGACCCGACGATTCAAGCAGGCGAGGTTATAGATGTTTGTCCGATCCTGAAATACTTGTTGCCGAACCTGTTCCGCGTCCTCCACGACGTAGAAAGCATCGGAGCTGGATCTTGCTGGCGCTTTTTATTCTCGGTCTGGTTTGGCTCAACGGTCCGGGACTGCGGTGGATCGGTCCGAAAATCGCCGCACATTTTCTCGAAAAAGCGGGCATCCACGCTAGCTTGTTGTTAGAGGGCAGCTTCACCGGTGGCATTTCCATTTCCGAGTTTCATCTGGAAGGGGATAAGGGACTCGCGGCCCTCTCCGTGGACAAAATCACACCGATCTATCAACTCGGTAAATTGATCAACGGCCAAGTCGATTCCATCACCATCGATGGCCTCCATGCGGATCTCCGGCTTGGCTTGAAAATCGAGCAAAAGGAAACTCCGCCTCTGGACCTCGCGAAACTCGTAGAAACATTGCGATCGATCCGCGGGCGAATTCTCCCTGTCTTCATCGATCTTAAAAACATCAGCCTCTCCGCCACCCGCGATGGCAGACCTGTTTTCAGTTTAGCGAACAGTAATCTTATTCACCGTTCTGGCAGCGAGGAAATTCTCTTGGAACTCGGCGCGCTCACTGATCCTAACGGCAAGGGCTGGCCTGCGCAGAAATCCTCATTGATATGGAATCCAAGTGACATCTCCATTCAGCGACTCGATCCCTATCCGGGCATCAGTCTTCGCGGCTTTGTGATGCAGCTTCCCGCAGGTGGCGAGCCTTCAGTGGAGGCGGAGGTCCATGTGGACGATGCCGTTTTCGCCATCTCCAGCGCACCCGGTTCCGCCACCGCGAAAATCGACCTGAGAGAAGGCAAGCTCGACATCGCACAGACGGCCAAACGCTTCGGGGTAGAGCTCCCCGCAAGTGCCACCCTCACTTCGTTGTCGGTGGATCTGGATAAAATTTTCCCCGATCCAAGTGCAGCCGTTGGAAATGTGAAAGCTTTTTTAGAAAATGTAATGTGGAAGGATTGGAGCGCTTCCGAAGTGAATATGGATGCCTCACTTTTTTCCGATAGATCCACACTCGTGGCACAAATCAAAGCATTGAACACCGCGCTTTCTCTCAATGCGGAAGCCCCTATCAGCCGAGGAAATCATCAATTTCAGTTAGGCGATGCAAAAGGTAGTTTTAACATCGCAAGCATTCCGAACCTTATTGCCGAGCTAGCGAAACGCACTCCCGCCATCGATCCCGAGGCTCCCGTGCCTTCTTCATCACTCGAAGGAAATTTCAATCTCATCATCGCCGGAAATAAGGCGCAAGCTGGCGAGGTGGATGTTCTTCTTAAGCCCCAGGACGGAAAAGTCGCATCGTCCATCGCACTCAAGAGCAAGTGGCAGCCCGATCAACCGATCTCCGCTGACCTCGCCTTGGATGGTCTGAAAGCGGCTGCTACCTATCAGATTAATGCCGCGACTTATCAAGCGACGCTGGAGATGGAGAATTTCACTAACACCCGAATTGACCCTTGGCTCGCCATTGCCAAAGTGAAGCCCGGTGGCATCGCCGATCTCACCGGAAAGTGGAGCGGCAGTGGTGAGATCAAAACCCAAAAGCATCGCGGTGAAGTTGCATTTGTCGAAGGCACATGGTCACGCAAGACGGTCCCTCCCATCACCGCCATTGGCGGCATCACTTACGATTGGCCCGCCAGCTTCCAGACGAAAGGCCTGCGCCTGCGATCGAATGACCAGTCCATCGCCCTTGATGCCTCTCTGGCAGGCGGATTGCTAGAACTCCGGAACTTCATTTGGAATGATGGAAAAAACGAGATCGCCGGGGGAACTGCCAAGCTCCCGGTGCCCGAAGATTTTTCGAAATGGCGAGAAATGTTAGCCAACGACGCCCGCCCGCTAGAAGTTTCTATCGAGTCCCGTGTCCTCTCGCTGGGGCTGCTCAAAGAATGGCTGCCCGCCGCAGAACAGATCGACCCTCGCTCGACGGGGCAGCTCAATCTCAAGGTTTCCGGCACTTATGCCGAGCCCACACTCGATGTGTTGTTAGATGTTCGTGATCTCCGTTCACCCGCGAAACCAGGACTTCCGCCCGCCGATCTCAAAGTCACCATTAAGGGCAGCGAGGGAAAAATAGTCGCCGATGCTATCGCCACCGCGCCTGATTTTCCGGCAGCTGTCATGAAAGCGGATTTTCCGTTTCGCCCGGCGGATTGGGCGAAGAATCCGGAATTGTTAGTCGGTGAACCCATCTCTGCCCGGGTCGATCTGCCGCGTCTGGATCTCTCGCGATTCACCACACTTCTTCCTCAGGCCCAGCAGCTAAGTGGATTTCTAACGGGTAATGTGTTAGTTGCCGGAAATGTCGGTAATCCCGAGGTGAAAGGGGAACTCAATCTCGCAGGCGGAGGCTTCGTTTTCAAAAACGACCGCTTCCCTGCCATCGAGAATCTGACGGTTGCCATCGGTCTCGCTTTGAACAAAATCACCCTGAAAAGCCTGAAGACCACTGTCGCCGGCGGCACACTGAATGGCGATGGCTCGCTGGCAATCAATGCGGGTAAGCCGGGAAATCTGGATTTGAAACTGCGTGGCGACCATCTTCCGTTGTTGCGGAACGACTTGCTCATCCTCCGCGCGAATCTTGATCTCCGGCTGCAAGGGCCGTGGGAAAAAGCGGCGCTATCCGGCAGTGTGGGCGCAGTGGACAGCGTGTTCTATCGGGACATCGAGTTGCTACCCATCGGCACGCCATTCAATTCACCATCCGCAGCGGCCTTGCCGAAAATCGATCCTCCGAAAAGTCAGGTGGACTCCATGCTCGAGCCCTTTCGCAATTGGGGGGTGAATGTTGTCGTTCGCACGCAGGAGCCGTTTCTCATTCGCGGAAATCTAGCAACGGGCGAGGTCAATGGAAGCATTCGTGTGGGCGGCACGCTAGGCAATCCAAAGCCGGCTGGCACGATGACCATCACCGATTTTCGCGCCACTCTGCCGTTCAGCACCTTGGTGGTTCCATCGGGCAAGGTCAGTTTCACCCCTGCGACTGGGTTTGATCCGATCCTTGAAATTCGTGGCACCGCCGAGCCTCGCCCCTATCGGATCACTGTCTATGCTTACGGCCGGATGTCGAATCCGCAGCTCGTGCTAACATCGAATCCGCCGTTGCCAGACAATGAAATCATGACTTTGCTCGCCACTGGCACCACGACCAGTGGCTTAGAGAATCCGCAGGCTGCTTCATCGCGTGCAATGCAGCTTCTCGCAGAAGAAATTCGGCGCGGACGTTTCCGGTTTGGCAAACAACTCCGTCCACTGTTAGGTTTGCTGGATCGAGTCGATTTCAGTCTTGCTGAATCTGACCCGTATTCGAGTGATTCATTTTCCAGTGCTACTCTCACCCTCACCGATCGCTGGTTCGTGTCCGCGGGCATTGGTGCGGAAGGGGACTCTCGTGTCATGGCCATTTGGCGTCTATCATTCCGCTGATGATTTTGTTTCGTTCCATCTTTATTTTACTATTCGCCGCATCGATCGCCGGTGCGGAGACGGTCATTCGTATTGTCGGATCGCATGCAAAAAGCGAAGGGCAGCTGTTGGAATTAATCGGAAATCGTCTAGCGCATGTTAGAGAAAAGCCGGCCTCTGCCTGGCGTGCGGACGATGCTGCATTCCTTCTCAGAGAGGTGATGCATAAGGACGGCTATCCGGATGTGCGGGTGGCATGGAAAATTATCAAAATTAACGAAATCCAACTCACGGTCAACGAGGGGGGCCGTCTTTCGTTAGGCGAGGTCACGATCAAGGGCCTGCCTGATGATGATGAGAAAAAATTTGTGAATCTCTACAGCTCTCCGGCGGAGAAAGGTCGCTCGATCGGTTCAGGGGCAGCGCCTTTTCGTGAAGGAGATGTGGAAACCGGGCTGTCCTTCATTAAGCAGGAGCTCTACGCACAAGGCTACTGGTCGGCGGAAGCCAGCGTCGTTTCGCGTCACACAGACGCCGCCACGGGTGCGGTGAACATTGATGTCAAAGTGACTTCCGGTGTCATCCATGAAATCGCAAGCCCGAGAATTTCCAGCCCGGATGGACAAGGGGTTGAGGAAACGCGAGCGGCGACAAAACCGTTTATCGGGCGCAAGGCGCGGACGGCGAATTTAAGCTCCATGCGCTTGGCCGTGGAAGAAGCTTTTGCCAGCAATGGTTATCCAGATGCGAAAATCCAGATGGGCCGCACGCTTTCCTCGCCCTATTTCATTCCAGAGTTTTCGATCGATCTCGGCAAACGTGTGCGCCTGCACCAAATCCAAATTGATGGCTTAGTGCGCACCGACCCAAAGCGGATTGCTCAGCGAGTCAAAAAGCTGGAGGGTGATTGGTATAATGAAGCGGCGATGAATAAATACCTACGTGGCTTTCTCGCTACCGGTGCCTTTTCATCCGCAAGTGCGGAGATGAACGCCGTGGACGAAAATACGGTCGACGCCACCCTTCATTTCACGGAAGCCAAGGCGAAGGAAATTACTCTAGCAGCCGGTTTCGGATCCTATCAGGGATTGATCACTCGTGTGACTTATGCGGATCGAAATATGTTAGGCGAGTTGCTCGGATTCAGCTCCGGGTTCGAGTTTAGTTCCCGCGGCGTTTTGGGGGAAACAAAAATCACTGACCCTTGGCTCTTTGGCTCGAACGTTTCGTATTGCGCCAATGATAAATGACACCGGAGGAGGTAGGTCGTTGCGCCAGGATTCATGACACCTGGCGCTTGGTTTGGTTTTGGTTGTTTGGGGTGGTTTTGACAAGGGTTTCCGTTGGGGCGGACGGAGTGGAGGCG
>JANYEC010000041.1 GCA_025363295.1 Akkermansiaceae bacterium | reverse complement strand
TCATGGCGTGTTTAGGTATCTATTTAATGTTGGATAGGCTGCGGAAACTTCGTGTTACCGCAGTAGCCCACGAAAACCCTAAGCACGCCTCTTCTTGTTCCAAAGGCTTTGAAATCTTCGAGCTCCAGCCATAGAATCTCGCTAGAAACAAAACATGAATCGAGCATGGAGAATATTCCGGGGGTTCCTCATTGTGTGGGGCCTGATCACCTTTATCGGATTTCTCGTCATCGCTGGGGTGACTTTGTATCAGGTTGGACCAGGCAATCGCCCAAGCAGCAAGACGGCCAGCAAGCACGACGTGAGATTCGTGCTCAATTGGTGCAACCTCGGTGATGAACGAATAGTTGAAGTGGTTCATAGCTACGCATCAGCAAGGTCATTCACCGGTGATCACTTAGACGGTCATGCGATTCGGATCTCACAGGTTGATCCTGCCGAGTTGACCTTTGACGAGGGAAGAGGCGGTGGCGGGTGGTATCGAGGAGACGCTTTGTCAGGAACAGCAAAGCAGGCCGTTGATTTCGCCGAGAGTTGGCTGGGATCCTCAGAGATGCCTTGGTTTCCCAATATCGGTGAGATCCGCAGCTCGAATATGTTCATCCATGTTTGGAGCGTAGACATGGCCGGAACCAGACCAAATGCGGCCCAGATCATCTTCGTGAGACCGGCGGACAAGATGGTCTACTACTTCGACGCAAAGCTCTAAGAATCCAAGAAGCGAACAAGTCGAGACACAGCAACCCCTATCAGCCGCCCTGTTTACATGCTCATCCATAGTTACAACCTCAACCCCGTGATCGACGCTCGCTCCCGCTGATAGGGTTGCGTGCTCTTTGACGTTCTCCCAGAAAATTATGAATACAAATTCGAAGCTCCTAGAGTTATACACGCCAAAGTGGCCATCGCTGATCGAGAACGGTCAGAGCATCAAAGGCCCTGTTCCCACGAATCCGATGCTTCTCAGTTTCGACGACGAAGATTTTTCACAGGCCGATAAGCGGATCATGATCTGCGGTCAAGAGACCTGGGGTTGGGGCGAGTTCGGATCATCAATTGAAGATTGCATGGCGGGCTACAATAGCTTCTTTATCGACGGCGAATTCTATGATGGTTACGGAGTTAGCGCTTTTTGGAAGACTTTCAGATTTTTTGAATCTCAGTTTGCTGGAATTTTCGAGGGCCAGAAGATTCAGTTTATCTGGCAGAATTTATCTAAGATCGGTCGGAACGATGGAGAGACCGGAGTTACCGATGAGATTCGTAGTCTTGAGAGGGAGTATTTCGCAGTTTTCAGAGAAGAGATGAAGATACTCAACCCTAATATCGTGATTTTCCTGACTGGGCCAGACAGAGATCACGACATCAAGTTTCATTTCCCAGACGCTGATTTTCAACAGGCTGGTGACGAACCTAATTTGCGGCGCAGTGCTTTCGTTTCGTCTGTAGATCTGCCGTCAGCAACACTCAGACTTTACCATCCTAGCTATTTTGGCGCATGGACAGAGGAGTATCGAGACGAAGCGGTATCCCAAATAATCAAGAAGGAGAACAAGACGCTCCATCCAACGGCGGGTAACGCTCCTGTTTGAATTCGGGCTTCCTTCCCCGCCGTGGATGAGCTAGACGTTCTGCAGAAATAAGATGAACCCATCGAGAATCACAATCGGACTGGCGACCTTAATTTTCGTTACCGTTCCGCTGCTTGGACTTGCTCAGCTCAGTTATGATATACGCTACGTCGATTTTACCGGGACTTATGCCAAGGCGGATCAAGACTTTCCGCTTCTCGCGTCCAAGCTATGGATTTTCGGCCCTCTAGATTGGTGGAGCTTTCTCACTCCTTTGTTATTAGCCGTGGCAGTAGCAGCGTCCATCCGAACTCCCCTACGTCCATCTTCACTTGCGTTGATTCTTGGATCGTCTGCCATGCAGGCCATCATTCTGATTGCGACTGCCAAACCCTACTTCCTGCTTACCAAGATCATGGGATATCCGGAACCTGTCCCATATCCACGGGTCCCACTTGTCGCGAACCTGGCGTTAGTTGGAATGGCTGTGGGGCTCGCAGTCTATTCCGTTTTACGAAGTCGCGCCCATGCCCGCACCAACAACATACAGAAGGCAGAACACGTCGTGGGTGGCAACGGCGGATAAGCTCCCTCGTTCGCTTCGCTCTGTGAGTCCTGCGTCGCCGTGCCACCACATTTAACGTTGATATGGCTGGGATTCTGTCAAGTTGATATAGTTCTTTTTTCCTATCATTTTGATGGGTTCGATTTGGATTAGTAACAATAGAGTAGAAACGAGGAGCGGGGCGGGTGATGCGATTTCGCGCAGACGGGTATGCTGATA
>JANYEC010000006.1 GCA_025363295.1 Akkermansiaceae bacterium | reverse complement strand
CGCGCGGCCTTCGAGGATAAGACGATCCGCATCCCCTATCACGATGATAAACTCAAAGCCGACATCCGAGCGATCCGCAAGGAGGTGACTGCATCCGGCAATGTCCGCTTCGCGGCAGACCGTGGCACCAACGGCCACGCTGATAGATTTTGGGGAGTAGCGCTAGCACTGCATGCGGCCAAGAGCGCGGGGGCTCAAGGCGGCTACGAAGCCCTCGAAAGCATGCGACCTGAAAACCGCCGGATCGGAGGTGGACTGTGAACCCGCTGAAAATAGCCCAGAATCCCCATGGCAACGGCTACTCCCCCATCATCGGCCCGAACGGCAGCTCAAACGCGCCACAGGCCCTTGCAAAAGCTTGCAGAAGGCCTGCCCGTTTCGGTCGAGAGACACAGAAACCCGGATTTTCGCCAAATCTTAAAAAAGGGGGTGAATTGTGATTCCGACGCCTAGCATTCTCGGCCCTGATGGCCGCCCGGTATCTGCCGAGCGGGTCAAGATGGAGAAGCTCACGCGGTTTAATCCACTGCGCGGTTGGACGCCTGATGTGCTGGTCCGTCAGTTAGAGGCTTATGCGCGGGGTGAGCTGGCCGCACTGGCCTGGGTGATGGAGTGGCTGCAAAAGCATGACGACATCCTCGCCACGGTAGCACCGAAAGCATTCTCCGCCGTTTCGCGGCATGGCTACGATGTAGTCCCTCACGAGGAAATCACGCCGGATCTCAAAGGCATGGCCGAGGATCAGCAGGGTGTGGTGCAGCAGTTTTTCCAATCTATCGAAACCTCAGATGCCGTGGAGCTGGAAGAGCAAGGCGGCATGCGCTTGTTAGTCCAACAGATCATGGACGCCTATGGGAAGGGCTACGCCGCGCATCACATTATCTGGCGGCCCTCTCGCAAGAATTTGCAAGCCACGCTGGTGAAGGTGCCCACGTGGTTCTTCGAAGCGCGGACGGGTCGCCTCCGCTTCCTGCCCAATACGAATTCCGTTTACGGAGTGGACCTGGACACACTGGGTGGCCGTGACGCATGGATGATTTCCAAGGGGCGGGGCGTGATGCTGGCCGGAGTGCTGGCGCGTATGTTCAAGCAACTTCCGCTCCAAGACTGGCTGACTTACTGCGACCGCCACGGTATGCCCGCATTTCTCGGTAAGACGACAGCCGCTAAAGGCTCGCCGGGCTGGAATGAAATGGCGTCCGCCATCGCAGGCATCGGCTCGGAGTTCGGCGCGGTGGTAAACACTGGAGACCTAATCGAAGTTCTCAATCTAACCAGCCAAGGCGAAGTGCCTTACGAGAAGCTGATCGACCGCATGGACCGCGCCCAGGTCATGCTGTGGCGCGGCGGGGATTTGAGCACGATGAGCCGAGCAGATGGCACGGGTAGTAATCCGCAGCAAGAAGCCACCGCTGAGCTGGACGATGATAATGCCCGCTGGGTTTCCGAGACGATCAACCGCAATCTCACCGCCCGTGTCATAGCCTGGTATTTCGGTGCTAAAGCTCCAGTGCTGGTGCAGGTCAAGCTCCGCACCGCCACCCGCGATAATATCACGCAGGATCTGGCCATCGTGACGACCGCCCGAACTCTGGGCGTGCGGATCTCAAAGAGCTGGTTCCTCGGCAAGTTCGGCGTGGTGGAGGCGGACCCCGGCGAGGTCGCTCTGGGCGAGGTGCCAGTCACTCCCGCCACCACGGCGCTCAACTCCGGCGATAAGCTGCCAGCCACTCCAGACGCGGCGATGCAGGCGATCCGCACCGCCCTTGCAGCAGACATGCGGCCACTCGGCGAGGCGCTTTTCTCCGCCTATCAGGTGGGCGATCACGCTGGGACGCTGGCCGCGCTCAAGAAGATCTCCAAGGACATGCCCACCCTCGCCGGTGATGCCGCCAACCTCACCGAAGTCCTCGCCGCACAAAACGCCAAGGCATGGCTAACCGATTCCGAATCATGAAATGCAAACGCTCTAACATTTTCACCACCGCGCTGAACTCTGCACGCACCGCGCTCAATACCGCCTCCGGAGTTTTCCACGAACTGACCCTGCCAGACGGCACCGATAAGACCTTCCGCTTCCGGTTATCCGAATATGGAGAATTTCCCGTGGAGGATGTGAAGGGGCAGGCTATCATACAGGTGGTGGACCGCGAGGCGGCGGAAACGATGGCGCTCAACTTCGGCAGTCTGCGCGGCCAGTTCGCGACGTTCTTCCGAGGCATCCCGATGTTCGAAGGCCATGCGGATGATGCCGCCTGGCTCGCGAAAAATCCCGGTCACAAGGCCAGCGCGGTGGCCCGCATCAAGTCCATCGAGCCGGAGGACGACGGCGTCTATGTGACCGCCGCGCTGAACTCTGACGGCGTAGATCTGCTAGGTGGCGATGCGCCGAAATACACCGGCCAATCCCCGCTCTGGCGGCTCGATCAAATTCCGGGCCGCCCCGGTTTCTTCCGGCCCATCCTCCTCTGGTCCGTCGCCCTAACAAATAACCCGAACATCATGACCAACACCATCGCGCTCAATTCGCTCCAAGGCGTGACCGCCCCCGATCTCTCTCCAACTGCCGATCCCGGCGAAAACGAAACCAACGAAAACGAAGACATGAAACTAACAGCAGACGCGCTCGCCGCCCTCGGGTTCGCCCAGGATGCCACCCCGAGCAGTGATGAAATCTCCGCCGCCATCGTCAAGATGCTGGCGGCTAAGGCCACCGCAGAAGCCGACAAGGCGACCGCCGTGGGTGAGACCACCGCCGCTAACAGCCGTGCAGGCCTAATGGAAACCGAACTCAAGCTCGTCCGTGGCAGTGCCATCGACGCGCTGATCGGTCCCGCCATCGAGGACGGCCGGATCACCGCCGCAGACAAAGACAAGTGGACTACGGCGCTCAACACCTCGTTCGCCAGCGAGTCCGCGAAAATCGCCGCGCTGATGCCGACGATCAACGTGGCCAACAAGCTGCCCGGCCTGACCCGCCAGCAAGGGATGCTGGCCGCGAACGATACGGAAGCGCTTAACACCGCAGTGCGCGAAATCGCCAAGACTAACGGCTTGGATCTCGCGAAGGGTGCCGACTACGACCGCGCCTTTACCTTGCTGCGTGCCGCCAAGCCGGAACTCTTCGAGACCACCGCTAAATAACGATCAACACTAACATTCTAATCATTTCACCATGAAAACCAAACACGGACTGGCGATCCTACTCGCCCTCATCATCGCCCCGTTCGCGGGGATCGCCCAAGCCTTCGCTCCGAAAGGAACGGATGCCTTGAACACTCAAGGCTTCCTCGACGGCGCATTCACGCGGTCTGCGGAAGTGGCCTTGAGCGCTCACCTGCTCGTGACGTTCGGGACCAACGCCGCCACTCAGGTAAAGCTCAACACGGCAGCCACCCGCCCGCTGGGCACGGTTTACGATGACTTTGCCATCAATGCCCTGGCATCCATCATTCCTCTCCCGACCGGGATGCCGAAGATCTTCATCGCCTCGAAGCCCATTGCGGCCGGTGTGCGATGCTACGGCACAGCTGGCGGACAAGTGACCGATGCCGTGGTCTCCGGTGCCTATCTCGTCTGCGAGTCCCTGACCGACGCCGCTGGTGCCGGATCAGAATTCCAAGGCCTGCCACTCAGCCCGGTCATTAATCCCTAACGTTTAATCCGGCTACGGTCTCAGACCCACGCCACATCTATCAAAAATTATGAAAGACAATCATCTCCTTCACTTCCTTCGCGCCACCGGCGCGAGCATCGTTTCCGAAACTCCCGTCTCTGGGCAAATCACCGTCGCGAACTCTGCGATGAACTACGGCGGCGCGTTCCACCAGACGATTTCTAACTACGTCTCGGGCTTCCCTTCCGACGACGAGACGGCATCCCTGGAGGCGCTCTGCCCATCCACTCAAACGAATGACTTCTTCCGCTTCTTGAAAGCGGATGATGAAGCCTATCTAACGGAGACCGACGGCAGCGACATCCGCGCCCGTGGCGGTGTGTTCAAGCGCGTGCAATACAAAGGCACCACTGCCATTGACGAGACCCAACAAAAAGGCCTCACGATGCGTGTAGATCACAAAGACCTGGTAAAAAACAACGGCGTGATCGTTCCCGGTTGGGAAAACAACTACGCGATGGAGCTGCGCAAGCGTCTCGTGCGTGCGGATAAATACCGTTTCTTCACGCTCATCGATGCTGCCGCGACCAACGTGGCCATCACCTACAGCTCGGGCACAAACCCGGACGGCCTGCTCCGCGCCATGGTGCAGCTCACCCGCACGGCGACTGGCCGCTTGCCCACGCACGTGGTCATCGGCAATGCGTCATGGCAAGGCCGGATCGACGCCTACGAGGCCGCTGCTCGCGTCAACGTGGGATCGGTCAATCACTCGGACTACGATGAGGCCGCGCTGGCACGCTACCTCCGTGCCGAGAAGGTGATTATCGAGGAAGGCATGCGCCAGCTCGTAAAAGGCGGGGCCAAAGTCGATGACCTTGGTCTGATCAACTACTCCTACTCGGCGGCCGCCAGCAAGATCATCGGCGATCCTAGCAACGCCTTCCGCGCCTGGTCTCCCGTTAAGGGCGGCGGTGAATGGGCAGTCTCTATCCAGGAGCATGACGTCTATACGGACATCACCGTCTGGCATGAGTCCAAGCTCGTGATCCCGCAAACCACCGGCATCCGTAAAACCACCGTTACCCTGGCCTGATCCAGCTGCTGCGTGGGCGGTCCGATCCCTCCCGCCGGTTAGCTTCAACCATCTAACATTAAAATCTAAATTACCATGGCCGCAAAAAAGAAAACCGCCCTACCTGCGAATTCGGAAGAACTCGCCACCGCCTACTATGATGGTATGAGCCAATCAAAGGTCGCCGCCGGGCTACCGCTCACCGATGCCATCGATGTCACCACCCGCCAACGCGCCGAAGATGAAGCCAATGGCCTCACTCCCTGGCTGACCGAGCAGGAAGCTGAACCCGAAACACAAGTCACCCTATAAGGGCTAACGGACTCCGGTCCGTGCGGCGGGCGGGTGTAGTTACCACCCGCCGCATCACCGGGATTCGGAAAATCGAAATCTAACTAAATCATGGAAGACTGGACGGATATCACAACGGAAAGCTGGGACGGGATTTTATCCGCAGATGAGCTAAACGTCATTGCCGAAGGCGACCGCACCCGCGAGCTCACGAAGATGGCGGCTGAGATCCGGACGATGATCACGACGTGGTCGCCTAACACGGTCTCCGCTGATCCGCTGAAGCTGCCTCCGGGCTTCGTAGGACGGGCAATGATCCTGGTCCGTGATCGTCTGCTAGGCGGCATCCCGGATTACACTCAGGACGATACCCGCAAGAAACAAACGGAGAGTGCCGAGAAGTGGCTCTTCCTCGTGGCGACCGGCAAGATCCGCCCGCAACCGGCCACTGATGCAATCCCGAATGATGCGCCGCCAGAGAAAGCCTCCGGTGTGGAAATTGTGAGCGGACCGGGGAGCCGCACCGGGCGGCAGCGGATGGATGGGATTTGAGAATATCTAACACCGGACATCGAAAAGAAGAATAAATGATCATCGGACTCTATCACGAACGGCATGCCGCCGAAACGCAACTCGCGGCGAAGCGCGACTACTTGGCATCTGGCGAGGGCTCTCCACGCCAGCTCCATGATGCCCAGAGAGTTCGGGATGAGCTGCTTTTGCAAATCCCCAAGCTGCATGAGGCGCTCGCTGAAAATGAGTCGATGGCCTGCCGTCTCCAAGGAGTCCTCAATCAACTGCACGTCTCGAAATACAAATCCCGTCACCGCTCGCTGGTGATCACCGGACTGGAAGACGTGCAATCCCGCCTGCTCCGCGAACTGGGCGACAAGCCCGCGATCTAACCCATTTCAAACTCATCATCCGCCACAAATTCTAATGGAGCCACCCGATCCACTCACCGTCTTCGACGCGCAGCTTGCTAGCAGCGCCCGGACGGCCATGCCCACAGGGCTGGACACGGCGGGACTGAGGGAACTGGGTGCGGGTGTGTTGGCGCGGTCGGTCTTCACGGCTAACGGGATTTCCGCAATCTATGCGTCAAAGCTGAAGCCGCTGATCGACCAGTTAGCCGCCGGGGAGATCGGTGAGGGACAGGCGAGATCCGCGCTTGCAGAGTGTCTGGATGTGCTGGGTTATGATTCGCAGGCTGGCGGATTCGCTGGTGAAGAAGTGCCAGCCGCGCTGAAGGGCACACTCCAGGACTTGCGGAGTTTCCGCCGGATGGATCTAATCGTGCGGACGCAGCGGGATCTAATGGCGGGCGCGGGTTTGCAATTTCGCGGTCACCAGCCTGATAGACTCACGCAATTTCCGGCTTGGGAGCTGGTGCGGGTAGAAGCCCGCCGCGTGCCGAGGAACTGGGATGGCAAAGCAGCCTCTGAACGCACGGCGGAAGAGGCGCGGTGGGTGATCGCCGGTGGTAAATTTTACAAGGGCCGGATGATTGCCTTCAAAGGCGATCCGGTGTGGGGCGAACTGGGCGCGTGGGAGAATTTCCCGGATGCACTGGGTGTGGATCATCCGCCGTTTGCCTACAATTCCGGCATGTGGTGGAAGGAAATTTCTGCGGCGGAGTGTGACGAGCTGGGTGTGACCGGGCCTAACGGAGAATCCCGCGAGGTGTGGTTTGACTCTGGTATCATGGTGATGGCTGGGAAGCTGCCGCTGCCATCGCCACAGCTATCGATGGCGGATGTGGATCCAGATCTGCGGGAGGCCTTTCAGAAAGTGACTCATGCGACAGAAAATCCGCGCTCAGCCGGCGTGCTGGATTACTCGGACATTCTTGCCTCGGAGCTGCGAGCGTCCGCCGCTGCCTATCAAAAAGCCAACCCCGGATACCGACCATGAATCCCGTGACTCTCAAGATCGACGTGACTGGCCTGGCCGAGGCCACAGGAGAGCTGCAGCTCATCCGCAAGGGCCTTGCAGACCGCACGCAACTCCATGCAGCGCTGGCGGTGGACATGGTGACTTTCACCCGCGATTTTCTAACGGCAGACAGCCGCCACGCGACGGCGCAACGGCTGGGTGCGCAGCCGACCGGCTTCCGTGCCCGGAGCGCAAAATATCTGGAAGCGGACTCAGATGCGGAGGCGGCGATCATGCGCATCCCTCGCTCGACCGGGCTGGGCCGTGCCTTCGGAGATGTGGTGATCGTGCCCGGTGCGGGCCGGACCTATCTAACGATTCCCGGCTGCGCGGAAACGTATGGCAAGGTTCTGCGCGATTTCCCAGCAGGCGCTTTTAAGTTTGCCATCTTCCACGGCCACCGGCCATTTCCCGCCTTGGTATGGGCGGAGGATGGCGGCACACACCGCAAGGGCGACGTGGCTTGGTGGCTGCGCCGATCCGTGACCCAGAAGCAGGATCGCAGCCTTCTGCCGTCCGATGCCGCCTATCTGGAAATCGCCCGGCAGCGGTCCGTCCTTTACATCGCCTCACTCAGATACCGCGCCGCATGAGCAATTCTTTTAATAACGCGGAGCTGATCCGCACGCGCCTGATCACGGCTCCCACTGCGGGTGAGCTGGAAACTATCCTCGACCTAACGGCACTGGCGGATGCGGTGCTGGTAGAGCGGCAAAAAAACATCCTCCCGACTGTGCAAGTGGCCGTGGCCAAGACCACGGGCACGGCGATCACTATCCGCTGGGAGGGCTGGACGGTGGCAGATGCAAATGCCCGCCGCCCGCGCCTGGCGCACCGCTACGTGGTGACGGTGTGGAGCAAACCGGTCATCGCCGGAGACGAGCTAGCCGCCGATGATGTGATCGAGAGCGCACTGGCCCGGCTGTGGCACTGGGTGCCTGCGGGCCACCACGCCTTCGGCGAGGCGCAGCCTGGCAACGGAGGCCTAGTGCCGGACCGCAGTTTTCTGATCTACGACTTCGAGGTCGTGATCCCGATTTCACACTAACACAATTATGGACAACAAAACCACCACCACCGGGGAAGCCTCCCCACTCGCCGTTTACGAGGTGCTCGCGAACGAAGTCAAAATCGGCGGCGTGATCGCCTACCGCACCGCCCGCGTGAACCTAACCAAAGAACAGGCGGATGCACTGAATGCGGCGCAGCCGGACACCGTGCGCTTCATCGGCATCTGAGCCATCCACTCTCAACCCTAATCATTAACTAACAGTATGAGCACACCAGCCAATTTAGAGCGATTTCTCGGCGGCTTTGCGTATTTCGTGGAGTCCGGCATCACCGTGGATGCGCAAACGATCAGCCCGCTGATCAAGCCGGACATGGTCCCAGCCACGAACTGGAACACTAGGAGCCTAGGCACGATCTTGGAAATCAAACACGGCACCAAGGACAAGGATAACAGCTACAGCCGCCCGAGCGCCGCCGGTGGCTGGGAAGAGGTGCCAAGGAAATTCGTGATTGCGGATCATTTGGACATGAAAACGCGTGAGATGGGCGAGCAACTGCTGCGCCTGGAATGCGGTCTAACGGGTGCCATCACCGAAGGGACGGCTCAGACGCCTTATGCTAAAACCGACCGCAGGATCGAGGGCTGGCTGCGTCTCCAAGCCCGGCAGGACACTGGGCAGGATCTGCTGATCATGGACGTGTGGGCCTCCATGGAACTCACTGAGGGACTGGCGGCGGCCGGCAAGGTGAGCGAGCCGAAAATGCGCTTTTCCGTAATCAAAACTTACAACAACGCGGTGATCGCGGGGAACTCCATCGTGTTCCCGGTGACTGCGTAAAACATCAACACTATGCCCACCCCACCCCTCGCCGTCTTGCCCGTGTCTAACGGCAGCACGCCCGACTCTCCGAGTGGGGTGCTCGCTGCTGGCACGGCGGGTAGCCCGGCTGCACCGGATGTGGTGCTGGGTGCGGTGACCGGCAGCACGCCCACCGCGCCTGATAGCGTGGTGGCCGGAGTGGCGGGTGGTGGATCACCTTCTGCTCCCGTGGTGGTCCTAGAGGCTGGCAGCCCTGGCGCTCCAGCGGCTCCCATGGTGGTGCTCGCCGTGTCTAACGGGAGTGCGCCCGCCGCGCCAGTGCTGGTGCTGGGTGCCGTGACCGGCAGCACGCCGACCGCGCCTGATGGCGTGGTGGCCGGTGTGACGGGTGGTGGTTCACCGTCCGCTCCTGTGGTGGTCCTTGATGCGGTGACTGGCATTGCTCCGGCGTCTCCCGTGGTAGTGGTCGCCGTATCTAACGGCAGTGCGCCCGCCGCGCCCGTCTTAGTGCTGGGTGCCGTGACCGGTAGCCCGCCGACTGCGCCTGATGGCGTGGTGGCCGGAGCGGCGAGTGGTGGATCTCCCACTGCTCCTGTGATGGTCCTGGGCACGGTGACTGGCAGTGTCCCAGCCGCTCCGGCGGTGGTCTTACCCGTATCTAACGGCAGCGGACCCTCCGCGCCACCTGCGGTGCTGGCCACGCCCGCAACATGCAGTCCAGCCCGGCCTGAGCAAGTCCTCGATATGCCATTGTGGGGAGTTTACGACTCTGATGGCGGGATTCTGGGAGACACGGATGGCGCTCTGCTGGAGAGCTGACCCGTTCTAGCAAAAACATAAAATCAACTATCCAACAGCGCATGACGACACCTAACCAAAATTGCACTACGCCGGATCGCGGGATTGCGCAGTTCCCGCTGATGAGCGGCGCGGAAATCACCCCAGAAACCGATACGCTACTAATGCGTGCCGCCACGGCAGCACATCCTCAGGGACGCCAAATCACTTTCGACGAGCTCACAAAGGTGCCGGGATTGGCCGCTGGATTCCCTGAGGGGAGCATAGCCATCAATCAGATCGCCGGACTACAAACTGCATTGGATGCCTTCAGCGGTCTCACGTCCGGCCCAGTCACTAGCTCTGGCGGCGTTTCTGTGATTGCTGATGGAGCACTCACTATCGCCAAGACAAGCGGACTACAAACTGCATTGGATGCCTTCAGCGGTCTCACGTCCGGCCCCGTGACTAGCTCTGGCGGCGTTTCTGCTATTGCTGATGATGGGCTCACTATCGCCATGACCAGTGGACTGCAAGCGGCATTGGACGCTACTGTGCTTTACACCGCGCAGACCCCAAGCGCCCCGCAACAGCTTCAAGCCCGCGAGAACATCGGCAGCGAGCATCGGCAGCGCACTCTTGGAGAGGGGAACCCTAATCTCCAAACCTTGTCGGTTTCGGGGAGCTTTAACGAGGGGGTTTCACCTTCAGGGCCGCTAGTGTTTGGCTCCGGAGTCGGCCCGGTCGGCGATTATACTTACTCAGATGTTTGGGATCTTTATTTTCAACCTGCCTATGATAGCTTCCCTGACCAATGGATTCTCGAAGGTTACGGAGGCTATTATCACGCCGTTGTAGAATCGTCGGCTTCCACCCCGGAAGGTCTAGTATTCGACTCGCCAACTAACGGCACAGGTACCGCGACCATTATTCAGTCCGAGCCATTAGTCGGAGACCACATCGGTCAGTGGTGTCGGGTGGAAACCATCGAACCTAACATTTACGACTGGTTTCAGTGGAACGGCGTTCAGTGGGTTTTCCGATACAAGGACGAGCTTGGGACTGGTTACCATTTCCGAGCAGGATGGTATGACTCGGATAGTGACGGGAGTCTGGACGCACAGGCCGGGCTATTCGGCAATGTTGACGGGCGGTTTTTTGATGTTAATGGGCACGCTAACAACGCCATCAACGCAACTAATGCCGACCACGCTAGCAGCGCGGACAACTCTTCGCATGCCGTAAACGCCGATTATGCTACCTACGCGGGCAACTCTAACAACGCAGACAACGCAATTAATGCGGACAACGCTGCCCACGCTACCAACGCCGACAACGCTATCTCTGCCAATCAAGCTAACAATGCAACCTACGCGACCGAGGCAGGCATGGTCACGGGATTGGATGCCACCCTAGCTAATAAGCAGGATAAAACCGCCAACTACGGGTCCGGCTCAGTTGCTATTCGAGTGACTGGCGGCGGGGTTTCCGCGCAAAACGCCGACATTGGAGATAGTACTACCATCAATCCCAGTAACACCTCGTTGCTCAAATACCAAACCTCGTTTGGCGGCAGCATTACCTTCGCGGCGACTTACGGTAGTTCCACAGCCGTGCGCACTTACACCTTCCCGGACAAAACGGGGACGGTGGCAATGATAGACGATACCGCCTTAATCAGTGGACCCGTGACAAGCTCTGGAGGTGTTTCTGTGATTGCTGACAACGCAATCGCCCCCGCCAAAATCACCGGGTTGGCTACCGCCTTGGCGCTTATTGGAGTGGGTGACACAGTGGCAACCATCTCGACCGGGGGTGACTATGTTTTAGCGGTTCAAAAGCCTCAAAACTTTGCCGCTCTAACGCTTGGCACTTCCTCACCATCTGCTTTTACGGTCAATGTCCCCATGGCCAGCGCCGGGGCAAGCCCATGTTCGATCAACGTGAGGCTTGTATTCCCGACGGGGACCAGAGGATCAATCCAGATACTGGACCAAGCAAGCGCCGTAATATTCACCGAGACCCCCGCTACCGTCCCGGTAGCTACCGCGTATGTTCTTAATGTCGTTCTGGTCTGGTCAGGCTCCGCATGGAGACTTCAAAGCACAGTTGTTTCCGCTTAATACATATCTTCTAAAACTTCGTCATCGTGAAAAAACTACTCATTCTCCTCTCGCTTATTTGCCTTCAATCCAGCGTTTACGCAGGTCTAACTCTGGTCTCGCGCGAAACCTTCCAAGGCGTCGGCACTCTCAACACCGCATCACCGGGGAATCTCGGCACGGTGCAAGCCAACTCGGGGTTTTACAAGCGTCCTCGCGGACCCAAAGTAGCAGGCGACGCCACGGCTCAAGGATTGGGATGGAGTGCGGACTTGCACCTTACCTCTGGCAATCCGGGTGGGTATGGGATGCACACGGTAGCCGTGAGCGGTGGCACCGCCACTAGCGGAGTATTTACTTGCTGGTATTATTTTGATAATTACAGCTCGAATGGAACCCGGATCGACATTACAGGATCTTATCTTGGCAATGGCAATCAACTCCTGAAACTTCAGGCTAGCCCCGTCACCGGGACATTTTGGTATAACCGAAATGGGCTTTGGACCGATACAGATAGCAGCGTTGCCATCCCCCTTAGAACGTGGATTGAACTACGCCAAGAATGGATTTACAGCGGATCAAACTGCACCGGAATTAGTGCAAATATGCGCGTGTCAGGAAGCTCGACGTGGACCAGCATTTACACAACTACAACAAGCTTTAATCCGGGAGGCTCAGTATCGACAATCAAAAGTGGATCGGTAAATGGATCGGGGTCGACTAGCGGATTTTGCGGGCGTTACGGAATGCCCTCGCTTTACACAATAGGGACGTGGGCAGACCGATTGCTAAGTATTTCGGATGTAGTTGATCCAGCTCAGGCAGCAACCAGTTGGTATGTTAATCCGGCCACAGGAAGCGATTCTAACGATGGACTAACCTCGGGGACGGCATGGCAGACTGTCGCCAAGATCAACGCAGAATCCGCCTATTGCGGAATGTTTCCCGCCTCCAGCTACCTTACGGGCGACTCGCTATCACTAGATACCACCACGGCCAATCTAGTCATAGCGGGCGGCACACTCAGCATAAAGACTGCGGGGCTAAACTTTACTCAACTAGGCGGAGGGCGCACTGGCACAGGCGAAATTCAAGCCTGGAAATCCCTCGCGAACGCCAGCTTCACCCTAACCTCGGGCACCACAAAAGTCTATCAAATCACAGATTCAGAAACTTCCGCAGTGATTTGGGAGAATGATAAATGGCTAACGCATCCCACCGGGGCAAACCTAGCGGCAGTGCAAGCAACGTTGGAAAGCACGGCGGGGAGTTTTTGGACAGACGGAACAATTATGTATGTCCATCCATTTGGTGATACTAACCCGACTTCCGACGGAAAAGCTTACACTCGTAGCTATTACAGGGCGGGGGGTAATGCGGCGGTTGAAATCACCGTCCCTAACACTCGCGCGGTTGGTTTACGTGTTAGGAAAACCTGCATCGCGGACAAATCAAGCAACGATCCCGGATCTAACTATTGTTTTCAAGGGTATAGTCTTTTCGGGGGCACAAACGTATTTGATAACTGCTATGGCGATTATGGATCGAAACACGTTTTCGGATTTACGAGCGATGACATTACACGGCAGACGACCCTTAGTAATTGCCAAGCAGAGCAGGGCAGCCCCTATTCATCTCAAACGCCATGGGTAGATTACACCAGCCAATCCGCCACAGGCACGGCTACTACGACTTATAACAATTGCATCACCAATTCCACCGTCGGTTTGGTTGGATCAACAGCGGGAGCAGCATCCGGTATCGGTGGGGCATGGATTTCCCATAATAACGGAAGCGGCAACTACCAGTTTGCGACGATAAGCTTTAACAACTGCGTATTCAACGGCGGCATAAACACCTACGGCGCTGTAAATACGGTTCGATTCAATCGAGGGCAATGCGGTGGCGGGGTTCTCCGTAGCCCTGATTCGCTTGTCTCCGGGAGCTTGGTGCGTGGCGCGTTAATATCGTGCGATCAAGCCGGGGGTTCTACTCGAGTAAGAAATTGCCTCCTTTTGCCGGAGCAAATTAACGCTGGCTCCGGTCCTCTGCCCTCACAGGGCACCGTGGATTATCAAGGAAACACACTCGATCTTCGCGCAACGACGAGCAACGCGAATCCCGTGGCGATGTTCTCACGCAGCGCGGCGCTAACGATGATTTGGAAAAACAACTACGTGATCGGCCATGCGACGATTGGCTTCCCAATCCTTCAGAATGGCGTGAACACCGATAGCTATACCTTTACCAATAACGCTTACACCTTCGGGGCAGTCCTAACCGTCGCCCTCAACTACAACGATGGCACTACCACCCTAAGCCGCACGTTTGCCCAATGGCAGGCGTTAGGTAAGGATGCGAGTAGCTTGACGACGACCACCGCAGCGTCAATCGACTCTAATTATAGGCCGATCACTGGAAGCCCGCTCATTAGCGCGGGAATTGATCTAGGTGCAGGACAGGACTTCACAGGCCGCTATTCTGCCACGAGAACAACCATCGGCGGAATTCAAGCAGCCCCCACGAACACCGTTCCCGGAACCCGATAAACCAAGCCCTAACTAAACGCCTAACAACCACAGCGAGAAATCCGCATGAACCTCACCTCTAATTGGAAAATCACGTTCGGCCCCGGCACGACCAACCGGGTGCTGGTGGATTACGCCGACGAGATCGATGCGGAGCCGAGCTGGCCCCTGCGCAGGGGGCTCTCCGTGGTGAACCTGATAGATGCGGATTCACCTTTCTTGCAAGCAACCGGGAACAACGTGGTGGTGTTTTCCATGCGCGTTTATACCGATGAGGCGCTGGATGCCACGGCGCGGCAGCGGGTGATGGAATCCCTGATCTCCGTGGTAGGCTATCCCAAGCGCCCGCTCAAAATCGAAATCGCCGGGATCACAGATCGTTACTGGCAGTTTGCGAACTCATTCATTTCGGAACACACGCCGCGCCGGTATATGGAGGCGGGCACGGCACGAGTGGAACGGGCATGGTCCGTGACGGCCACGGGGCTAGTGCAAGTGGGACCTTAGGAGCATCGAGCGGCAGAGATAATTAGAAAATTAAGACCATGGCGGATAGCTCAGACATCAATTTCAAACTAACTACGGAGGCAGATACGACCGGGGCCGAGGAGATGGAGAAATCCATCTTTAAAGTGCAAGACGCGGCGAAGCAAGCGGCGGAGCAGGCGGATGTGGACGCGATCAAGGCGAAGCAAGCGGAGGCGGCGCAAAAGGTGCAGGTGGAGCTGCTGAAGGAGCTGGCCGATGGACAGCAACGGATCATCGCAGCGGGGCTGGCGAAGGAGCTATCTAAAATAAGCCGGGGCTTTGGCGCGATTTCTCCTGAAGCAACGCTGGCGGTTAATGCCACGCAGAATTTCCTAACAGTGATCGCGACGACGGGCAATCCGATCACGGCATTGTTAGCGCTGACGGCCACGGCAATCGGCGGGGTAACGAAGGCCTATAACGATGCGGCGGCGCAACAAAAGCAGCTCTCGAAAGATGAAGAGGAGAGCCTCAAGAAGCTCCGGGCGGCACGCGAAGAATATGCGACATTCATCCGCACGCAGGGGCTGGTGCAATTTTTCAAACAGGAGCTCGACCAGCTCGAAGAGCAGGAAAAGGTGCTGGGCCGGATCGTGAAAATAGCCGCCTCTGAGCGGGCGCTGGCGGCACAACGACAGGCGACGTCGGGTGCAGCCGCAGTGGCCTCAGGCGCGGATGCTTCCGGTGCGGCAGCGCAGAACCTGGACACAAACACGAACAACCAGGTGGCGGCGCTCAATGACAAGCTCGCGCAGAGTCAACTGGCGGTAACAAATGCCGTGAAGAAAGCGGATGATTTAGAGCTGGAATCCAAAGCTCTCGCCACCGCCGGACACGTGGGTGAAGACGCCGTAAAGGCGGCGAAGGAAGCGGATGAAGCGCGGAAAAAAGCAACGGAGCTGACTGCGGATCTAGCAGCGGACCGGGAGGTGACTAACAATCAGATCCAAACCATTCTCGAGGCCTCGAAGGCGAGTCAGGCGAAGATCGCCGAGGACAGCGGAAAGCAGCTGGCGGAGGGTGCGAAGGCCGAGGTGGAAAAGATCAAGGCCGCATCAGAAAAATCCGGCAATGCAATATCATCTCAAGCAAAAGCCGGGATCGATACGATCACGGAACTCGCCAAGGACGGCATCATCAAGCCGGAAGAAATGGCACGATTGAGGGATGCACTTCAGCGCATCTATAATTCCAGAGAGCGGTCCGACACGGAAGTGGCAAAAGGCCTAGAGACACTAATGAAGGGCAATGAGGCATTCATCCGGATCGTGCAGCCACTCGGAGCCAGACTGGCCGCGCAGGAACGCCAGATCGCCGATTTAGAAACCGCACTCCGGGGGCAAAACTAACACCATGGCATGGACGATCAAAGGCGAGGCTGGTAAGGCGATGGACGCAACGCTCCGCAGCCCGGAGACGCTGAGAATGAGCAGCGGGGTGCTAGAGTTCCAAAGCCTAGCAGCGGATACTTTCAAATGGACCGCGATCACGGACAATGCGACGGGTGCAGGGCCGATCATCCCCGAGGTGGGACAAAAAGTGAGCCTCTACAAGGACGGCGTGCGGAAATTCTACGGCTGGGCGATGCGACCGAAGCTCAGCGGAAACGCGGTGCAGGTGGAGGTGCAGGGGCCGTGGTGGTGGATGGAGAAAATCTATCTAACGAGCACCCAGACGGACGCGAGCGGCGGGACTGCGGACCGTGTGCAATACGTCTTCGATCCGGTGGACAAAGATCTGCGCACGATGATCCTGGCATTACTGGACCGGGGCATCACCAATGGGGTGCCGATGCTGCGAGGCACTGGCACACAGATCGCGGCGATGTATCCCTTCACCCGGATCACGCTGTCTAACATGACAATCGCGGCCGCGTTGGTGAAACTGCTGGCACGGGTGCCGGACGCGGTGGCGTGGTTCGACTACTCGACCGATGGGGAAAACCCGAAACTCAAAATCGCCCGCCGCAATGGGGCGGATGCTGCTACGGATCTGGCATTCCTCGTGGGCACGGATGCTGTGACGGGAGTGGATCTCTCACCCCGGCTGGATCTGGAAATCAAACAGGTGCGGCTGGACTACATGGACAGGCACCCGGTCACCACGAAGCCACGCTTCCAGAAGCAGGATAGCAGCGGATCACTCGTGACCGGTAAGTTACAAATTCTATCCATTTCCGGGCCTGAAATTGTTAATTTCCTGCCGCTGGACAGCTTCGATCAAGCGGCGATTCAGACGGTGGCCGATCTGTATGACACCGCGACCGCCCGGACACGGGATACTACGCTCGCGGCGCTCGTTAAACAATACGGCTACGTGCCCGGCAGCCCCGGCAGCTTCATCAGGACCTACTCGGGCAGCACGGGTATTGGGCTGGAAACTGGACTTGCGAGCAACTACGTGTCCGCGAACACTTATTCATTCCCCTCGCTCTCGGTGCAGCGAGACAACGGGCAATATCTAACGGCTGCGGAATTGGCGGGCAAATATCTGGTCATTTCCGAAGGACTACCTGACTGGGCGATTAACCAATATGGCGGAGTGAAGGTGACCATCGCGGGCACATGGACCGCGCTGGAGTCCAGCCCGTGGAGCCAGGCGTTCGAGGCTTTGCGCTCGGGTGCATTAGGGAGCGGGGGTGGTACTTTCTTCTCGATCACGGGACCGTATTACAGTTGGACGGCGCGTTTATTTTCCTACCAGGCGGTGCTGGTCAACACGTTGTTTAAGACGCGGACGACGATTTACAAGGCGGCGGACTACACTTTCATCAACCCGCCTGCGGGCATGGCCAGCGGCCTGCGCATCGCCCAAGATTGGGTGCCGTGGCAGGGTAAATTCACGGTGGCGGCGGATGATGTTTCCGCCTCTAACCAACTGGGCCGGACGATCAATTTAACGGGCGGGCCAACGGCCTGCGCGACGATGCGGGCATTGCTGAAATCGCAGAGCTACGACCTGCTAGCGAAGACGGTAACCTATCAGCTCGGCGCACCGGCGAGAATCGACTTTGCAACAGCGGTGGGCAGGGTGCCTACATCGCCGCAGGATGTGATTGTGAAGCTGTAAATTTATGAGACTACCCTATCAAGTTTATGCGGATCTGGATGGCAATCTCTCGGTGATGGATGGCGTGGTGATCGTGGGACGCACCGGCGCGATTTTCCACACCGCCGGGGCTGGGAATTTCTTCCATGATGCGCCGGATCTGGACTACTCGGTGCTCACGAAGGTGGTGGGCAAAGGGTCCGCGCTATTCGGCGGCGGGAGCGGCCGGAATCTCGTGCTCGCGGGCGGGCCTAATGTGTTGTGCGGATTCTTCCGCCCGCAGGTGGTGGATCATTTTTCTAACGGACCATTTCTGCTTGTGGTGACGGGACCAAGCGCGGCAACGATCAGCGATGGCACGGCGGCGGTGGCGGAACTAACCACGGGCGGGACGGCCCCGGTGGGCAACTACCTGGCGACTAGCTACGGTGAGACGACCTATAACAGTGACAGCGCATTCACGCTTACGGCGAGCGCAGAAGAGGGCGGGCCGGGTGCGGTGCCGAATGCAGGCATCGAGATCTTTGGGGGCACGGCTCAAGGCGGGATCTACACGGCGGTGGACGCGGCAAACTACGTGAGCGCGGTGGACTCAAACTGGACGTTGTTTATCGATCCGAGCGGGGAGGCGAGGCTGAAGTATTTGACGGAGGTGATCGCGGTGCGGGCGGCCGGACTGAACTATGACCCGGCGGGCCTATACGCATCCACAACGGCCGGGGAGCGCTACCGCGCAGCGGCGCAGGCGATGCCGGGGGCGACAGATGTGCCGGACACGAATCCTTTCGGGATCTTGACCTTGGTCTGTTCGTGGCCTGCCACGCCGGATCTCGACATCGGAGTGGAGTTCCTAGGGGACATCGCGGGATTTGGCCACTCGTCGCCATCGACGGGCGGATCGGTAGGGCCTTTCATGATGTGGTCGGGAGATGATACGACCCCAGGCGGCAGCGAGACGGTGGTGATCGACCTAGCGGCGGCGTGGGACGCGGGAGCCATCGAGACGTTCGCCGATGTCATGGCAAGGGCAGATTGGTATCCGCCGAACGGCGGGACGGGACCAGCAACGCTGGCGATAACCTACTCGCTGCCAGGGGCGGACACGACGGTGTCTATTTATCCTGCCTCGGTAACGCCAGCGACCAGCGTCGTTGCCGCGCTGCGGATCTTGGCGGACGGGACGATTTCCCAGACGCACGCGCCATGGACGGCCACGGTGAGGCGGGTGCGGCAGCCAACCAGGGCAGGGACGGTTTACATCCAGCTGACCGAAGCGGCTGGAGTGCTGACCGCAGTGGCAGGCCCTTTCCTCGCAACGGTGATGCCGATAAGCACCGCGACGGATTTTTATTTCCCGCTGGCGCTATCAGACGGGACGGGCGGTATCGAGCAGCTGCACGTCGGCAGCCTAGTGTGGTTTTGACGCGCTGCACGGATGGTGCAGGGGCTTTGCAGGGAGGGTGCGGTGATTTCTCGTAGTGGGCCAGAAAATGGGATTTTTCTCGATTTGCTGTCCGTTTTTCTCGAAATCAGAAGCGCTTACATTTCCTCTCCCTCTGCCACGTCCTCGGCCCGGAAAACGTCGGCATGATCACCGGCGACGCCACCTCTTACGGACCGCGAAATTCATTTCGCCTCTTGGTTTCATCCCGCGCCAGCGAGGATGAAACCTCTTCCTTTCCGATCAGCCGGATCCACAAGTAAACCGACACGCACTCACGCGGCGCCGCCTGGCAAATTCCGCTGTGAGGCGGACCCAGAAAATCGGGCCAGTGGCTAAGCTATGATTGTGGTGTGTGGGAACGGCATTTAAACCGAACCGAACACACAAAAAATGAAAGGCAAACGAAGAAGACACGACCCCGAATTCAAGGCCCGCGTAGCG
>JANYEC010000095.1 GCA_025363295.1 Akkermansiaceae bacterium | reverse complement strand
CTCATCAAGCTCGGAGTTGATAATCATATACTTAGCGCGGAGTTGCGATACCACTTGTTGGTTAGGCATGCCAAAACCATATCAAAACCCCTTAACTTTTCCAAACAAATTCGGTAGTTTATTGTTTAGCACCGCCTAAGTAAAATCGTGAGCACTCCAGACCACTCAAATTCACCCGTCAATCAACTGCAAAATGCCGCCGAGCAAGCGGCTCGCCAGTATTCCGATTTAGCGCAGGATACCGCCCACCGTGCCACCGACGCTGCGAAAGACGTCTCAACTGCCGTAAAGAACGCAGCCACAGATGTCAGCGATGCCGCCAAGGACGCGGTCCGTCCTCTCTCGTCTAAAGTCGAAGAGGGAGTCGAGCGTACCAAGGAACACGCGAGGCACCTCGTTGATTTCACAAAGGATGCCGGCCAACGCGTGACAGATTCCGCCAAGGACATCTGTCAATCCGCTGCTTCGAAAGCCGAGGAATCACTTGCTACTTCCAAGGAGTATGTGAGGCAAAACCCAACGCTTGTTGTTGTAGGAGCTATCGCCTTTGGCGCTGCCATCGGCTGTATGCTGATGATGGCCCGGCGAAAGCCTACGTTGCGTGAGAGGTATGTGGATGAGCCTTCGGATTCCATGCGTGAGGCGATCCTCGCCGCTCTTGCTCCCATTACACAACGCATTCACGACCAATATGATTCAGCGCGCGAGGGCGCAGGAAAAACCATGGACCAGTTGAATCGCTTTGACCCCCGACGCACTCTCGATTCACTATCCGATCAAATCGGGCGCGTAAGGAATAACCTCAAATTCTGGTAATATATGAATGAAGTATCTAACCATCAAGCCGCACCAATCCCCATTGAGGAAATGGTCAATGATTCGTTGTGTCATGTGCGTGATGGCATCCAACGTCGCTATCAGAAGTGCGAAAATCAAATTCGCAAATCTCCGACAACATCGGTGATCGGAGCTGTTGCTGTCGGCTACCTTTTGCATCGGCTTCCGGTGCGTGCGATCTTAGTCACGCAAGTCCGCATCCTTTCAGCATTGACGCCACCCGCATTGGTTTTATTTGGAGCTGCAAAACTTTACGATTATCTACAAAGGCGAGAGATGAGCCAGTAAACATCAATCGCACGACCTTGTCGGATGCTGTTAGTTTTTAATACCCATCCCCCGGCGGCATTTCAATGAAGTTAGATCGGCCTCCTTATCTCGGTGGGGTAGCGAATGGTTGGGCGGTTTCCCTGCGCCTCACTTCGTCGGGCATCCAAGTCCAGGGATTTACATTCTTTTGGGTAAAGACAGCAATGCCGATGACGCCGACGTTGCGGGTGTCGCCGTGGCGCATGTTTGCGTAGGAATTCGAGACACTGGCAAACTTAAATGCAGCGACGTGGCTATAGCTGGTGCGAAAGCCTTCGATTTCAAGGGATTTTCCGGCTTCCACGATGTAGCCGCGTTTCGAGAATGAGGCTGGCTGGCCGTCCTGCACGCTGAGACCGTCCACGCTGGCAACGATCTCTAACGAACTCCGGCAACGATTTTTCACAAGGATCGAATAAGTGCTGCCTTTCTGCCCCGCGACGAGGCGCCGGTTTCCGTCTCCTTTATAAGTTGGGAGAAATCCGATGTCGCCTTTCACCCCCCATTCGACGACGCCGCCAGCGGCGGTTTGTAATGGGACCACGCGCTCCTTGTTGCGGGCCATGGCTTCGATGCCTGTCGGGTCGTTGTAATAAACCGCATCACTCCCGGCGGGCTTTGACGAAGCGCGGACAAACGTGCCTTGCGAAAGTTCGGATTTTTTCTCATCCCCCCAACCGGTGGCGAGGCCGGGGCGTTCTGCTAGATTCTTCGTGGCAGGCGCGAAGTCACGGGATGCCGTGGCACCCGAATAAGAGCCGCCGGCGTGGCTGGCACATGAGTTGATCAATAGAGCGGTGAGCAGGGCTCCGAGCGAAAGCAAGATCTTGTGTTTCATGATGCTGGAAAAACAGCATTTCAAATTCGTGGTGTCAAATTTTCCGCAGGGCGGTGGCTGCGGGTGTTTTCAATCAGGTAATTTTTGTGCCAGATTCGTGGAGCACATGGACGGAAGAAAGTAGCAGGGCGTGCGGACCTGATTGTGGCGTCTCGCCGCAGCGGCAAAAGAGGATCGTTTCGGCGAGACGCCAAAACCACATGCAGTCTTGCCATTTTCACTTCTCCGCTAACGTGCCTTCGGTGACGCCGAGTTTTTCGAGGGCTTGAACTTGATCGAGCAGTTTGAACGCATCAGATTTTCCGCTGAGTAGATTCTGATAGGCGTGAATGGTTTTCGCGGCGTCTTCAGCTTCATCTAGCAGCTCGACGCGAAAACGCGAAAGACCAGTGTTACGAAGGTGTTCGTAGTAACGGGCACCGGTTTGGGCTTTGCCGTTGAAGAGCGTGTTGCGGCAGCCGACGTCGGCCTGCAGGCGGTGGAGTTGGCCGACGCGATCGCGCAGGTGGACGACGTGGGTTTCACAAGGACGGCCGCAGTCTTTGTAGGTGGTGCCGCTGCTGAGGAAGGTGCAGAAAACGCAGTGCTCCATGTGAAACATCGGCATGTGCTGGTGAAGTGTTAGCTCGAACCACTGGGGTGGCGCGCTGTGGAGCAGTTCGAGCACTTGGCCGATATTGAGATCATAGGAAATGGTGAGGTGATCGAGCGCCGCGTTTTCCATGAGAAGTTTCGCGGTGATCGGGTTGGCGACGTTGAGCGAGAAGTCGCCGATTTTTTTCAGGTCGTGGCGATCTTTGTAGAAATGAAGAGCCGCTAGATTTCTGAGTAGCAGTCCATCCGGCGCGGCTTTTTCGATGAGCTTCAGGTAACCGGTTTCTCCGGGCTTGAGGATTCTCGGAGTTGCGAGAAAAATTTTGGATTTTGGATTTTGGATTTTGGATCGGAAGAGGGCGACGGCGTCCTTGTAGCGGCGCGGATCTTCGAAGTCGCAATAGAGGGTTTCCACATCGCATTCAATGGCGGCGGTGAGTTGGCCGGTGGTGCGGCAGAGAACGGATAGATGGGGAGCATCTAACTCCGAACGCTCAACATCGAACATTGAGGGAAGAAGGTCGTAATAGGTGGTGGTGATTTGCGGGCGCTGTGGCTTAATGGCCGCGGCGTCTTCCAACTGCTTCACGAGTGCGCGGCGGAGTTGGTTCAAAGCGGAGACGGCGATGTGGCAATTTCCTTGGAGCTGGTTGTCAAGCGTGCCGAGTTCGAAGGAGGAATCGCCGAGGCGGCCGAGTTGTTCCGCGAGTTTTTCCGTTCCTAACGGGTGTTTCTCAGCCTCCGACAAAGGCATGGGCGATGACTCTGAAAACGTGCGACTGTTATAGGCCGCCGCGACCGTAATTGGCTCTCCGGGTTTACCGGTGACGATGAGGTGAATGACTGACTTTTTCTCAATCGGGCGGGTATTCTGCCAGAAGCGGCGGAGCTCAGAGTCGAGCTTGGGATCGGAGGTTTTGTAGAGGGTTTGCCCGGGTTTGATACGGTCGAAGTTGATGCCGCTGTAGGTGAGGTGGAAGATGAGGCGGTCCCCCTCGATCACCCAGATGCGCGCGCCTTGTTCGAGGTCGCGGTTTTCTCCTGCATCGAAAACGACACCATCACCGGCGGAGAAGGGGACGCCAGTTAGTTTTCCCAAACGAATCCATCCTGGGCCGCAGTCGGTGATTTCTCCTAACAGCGGGCCACGCTTTTTACCAAATTTTCCGTGGGTGAGATAGGGGTGATTCGTTCCCGAGAACCAACCGGTGCTGAGGCCGCGAGAGAAGGTCATCTCCAGCTCATAGCGGTCGGTGGCGGTGATGGGGGATTCCTCGTGGGCGATTGCCGCATCGAGAGCTTTCCGATAGACGCGGGTGACAGCAGAGACGTATTCGGGCGATTTAAGACGGCCTTCGATTTTGAAGGATCTCACGCCAGCTCTAACGAGATCGGGGATGAGGTCGGCGGCTGCAAGATCTTGCGGGCTGAGAAGATAACGGACTGCGCCGAGGTCGCGGGTTTCCCCATCGACAACGATTTCATACGGCATGCGGCAGGCTTGGGCGCATTCGCCACGATTCGCGCTACGCTGACCTAACGATTCGCTCGTGAGGCATTGGCCGGAATAAGCGACACAGAGAGCACCATGCACGAAAACTTCTAACGGAGTTTTCAATTTAAGGTGCTTGGTGTTCAGGGAATGGAAGCGTTCGATTTCCTTGATAGAAAGTTCACGGGCGAGCACGGCGCGCTCGAGCGGGAAAAGGGTTTCGATGAATGCCAACCCTTCCGGCGAGGTGATCGTCATCTGGGTGGAGGCGTGGAGCTCGACATTCGGCGCGACTTCACGGGCCAGCTTAGCGAGGCCGAGATCTTGGATAATGAGCGCATCCACTCCAGCAGCGGCGATTTTGCGCAACTGCGCCTCGGCGGCTTTCATTTCACTGGTGAAAATGAGCGTGTTCATCGCCACGAATCCTTTCACCCCGTGGCGATGGAGAAATTCTATCAGTTCCTCAAGGTCTGCTTCGATGAAATTGTCAGCGCGCAGCCGGGCATTAAATTTTGGCAGCCCGAAGTAGATTGCATCCGCGCCCGCCGCCACCGCTGCACGAGCGCAGTCCCAATTTCCGGCTGGGGAAAGGAGTTCGGGAGTCGGATCGGTCGCAAATACTGGCATGCGGGGAATCAAGCATGGGAACGAATCGAGAGACAGCAGAGAATCCGCAGGTATGGATTTGAAAATACCGCAGTATGCGAAACTTCCCCCACTTGCGGGGGTTTCTTCGATTGCCATGCTCCCACAAGCTGATTCATCTTGGACCATTTTTGAAGCCGCTCATCTGCTCAACCGGGCGGGTTTCGGCGGTAGCCCTGATGAGCTTAAGAGCTTCCATGCGCTCGGGCGCGAAAAAGCGGTCGATTCCGTCATCTCGCCGACGGAGCCGATGGATGCGTTTCCGCTGCCAGCTTGGAGCACTGACGAGCAGGCCCTCGCGGAGATGCGCGATCGTACTCAGCAATTCCGCGCCTCGCAGAAAGCCATGCGTGACCTGCCGCCGGAGCAAGCGGAGAGCCGGCGCCGCGAAGCCTTCAAGGAAATTCAAAAAATCAACCGCGAACACGCGCTGGATGGTCAGGGTTGGTGGTTCCGGAGGATGCTCAAAACCAGCGCTCCGCTACGTGAAAAAATGACGCTTTTCTGGCATGACCATTTCGCCACCTCCATTCAGAAGGTCAAACAACCGGTGCTGCTGATGCGTCAGAACGAGCTTTTTCGGCACCAGGCATTTGGCAGCTTTAAAGATCTAACTCAGGCGATGCTGCTAGATCCTGCGATGCTGCTTTATCTCGATACCGAGAGTTCGAAAAAAGGCCAACCTAACGAAAACTTCGCCCGTGAGGTGATGGAACTTTTTACCCTGGGTGAAGGTAATTACACCGAACAAGACATCCGCGAAGCCGCCCGTGCTTTTACCGGCTATCGACTCAACCGGATGAACGGTAAGGTCACCCACAACGACCGCCAATGGGACGAAACGAATAAGATCGTCTTCGGGAAAACCGGGCCATTTACCGGTAGCGATGTGATTAATCTGATCTTTGAAAAGAAGGAGTGCGCCCGGTTCATGGTGAGGAAACTTTGGGAATTCTTCGTTTATGAAAAGCCTTCCGAATCTGCAGTTGATGCGCTTTCAGTGGGCTTTCAAAAGTCGGATTTCAAAATCGGCACTCTGCTGCGTGAGATATTTCTATCAAAAGAATTCTATTCCGAATCCGCGATGCGCTCGCAGATCAAATCTCCCATCCAATATCTGATTGAGCTTCTCAAACAGCTAGAGATTACAAGCCCCCCCTTCGGATTTCCCATCACCGCCCAGCAACAACTCGGCCAGATTCTCTTCATGCCCCCAAACGTCGCCGGATGGGACTGGGGCCAAGCTTGGATCAATACTAACACTCTTCTCACTCGCTACAACCTCGCCGGCTTTCTCACGAAAGGCGCTGGGGAAATGCAACAATTCACGTCTGACGAGCGGGTGAAAATGAAAGGCATGGCACCTGCTCCTCAAAATATGGGCTACGGCTGGAAAGGTCCGGATTACGAAAAAATCGCCCCTCGAGCGCAGCGTGATAACCCCGCCGATCTCGTGGATGCCCTCATCTTCCGCTTCTTCCAAAATCCGCTGCCGGAAAAAGTCCGCAGCTCGTTTCTCGAATATGCGATTTCCAAAAAAGGCGTGATCTTCACGAACAAAGAAGTGGGCGAACTCTGCCACCTCATGCTCAGCACACCTTACTATCAGCTAACATAATACCGTCATGAAAACTCGCCGCGATTTCCTACGTTCTACCGTGCTTGGTGCCTCCGCGACTTGGACGGTGCCGATCTTCATCGAGCGCACGTTTGGCCAACTCCATGAAGGTGCACGCGATCTCGCCATCCAGCCTACCACAGGCAAGGATGATACGATCCTCGTCGTCCTGCAGCTCGCGGGAGGAAATGACGGGCTGAACACGCTAGTGCCTTTCGGTGACGATGCCTATCACCAAGCCCGCCCGCGCCTCGCCAAAAAGGAAAAGGAAATCATCAAGCTTAGCGACCACGTGGGACTGAATGGCTCCATGCCTTTTCTCGGCTCGATGTTCAAGGAAGGCAATCTTGGCATCGTCCAAGGTGTCGGTTATCCAAATCCTAACCGTTCGCATTTTGTTTCCACCTCCATCTGGGAAACCGCAGACACTAGTAATCACAGCTCCACTGGCTGGCTTGGCCGCTACTTTGACAATGCCTGTCCGGGGGCGGATCCCACCGTCGGAATCAGTTTCAACAAGACCCAGCCTGAAGCCTTTGGGGCAGAGAAAAATCCCGGCGTTTGTTTGAGCTCACCCGAGCTCTATCGCTGGATGTACGGCGGGGGAGATAAAGCCAAAGCTGAGGAATTTTTTGCCGATCTCAACAAGCCTGACGACGACGATCACGACGAGCCTAACAACGGTGGGTCTATCGCCATGCCCGCTGGCGGAAAAGTCGGCGGCATCACCGGTGAAGGTAATCTCGCTTTTCTCGAACGCGTCGCCCTCGATGCCCGTGTGAGTTCTAAAACCATCCTCGAACTCGCCTCCAAGCACCGCACTTCTGTGCAATATGAAGGCACTCCTCTCTCGCGCAACTTGAACCTCGTTGCCCGTATGATCGCGGGTGGAATGCCGACTCGCGTTTATTATGTGAGCCACGGCGGCTTTGATACTCACAACCAGCAGGTCAATTCTCACGACCGTCTGCTAGGTCAGATGGATAGTGCGCTGAAGTCCTTCTTCGCCGATCTCAAGGATCAAGGAAACGACAAGCGCGTCGTGCTGATGACGTTCTCCGAGTTCGGTCGCCGCGTTTCAGAGAACGCCAGCGCAGGCACCGATCACGGTAAAGCCTCCTGCCTCTTCGTCGCGGGTCCATCAGTCAAGGGAGGGCTCCATAGCAAGCACCCGAGCCTCACTGATCTATCAGAAGGTGACATCAAGCACACGGTAGATTTCCGCAGTGTTTACGGCACAGTGTTAGATGATTGGCTTAAAGCCCCGTCGATGAAGCCGATCCTTGGCGCAATGTATCCGAAACTTCCTTTGATCCGTGCATGATTTAAGTCGCTCCTGTGATCGACAAATGGGGTGTGAGCTGCTTGCATCACGCCGATGATGGATGGTTCACTACTCGTGCTTGGGATTGCTGGCCCGGAACTCAGCCGGGATGAGGCCGCGCTTTTTCGCAAACTGCAGCCGGCGGGATACATTCTCTTCACGAGGAACATCGTTACCGCGCAACAAACGCGTAAACTCACCGATGACCTTCGCGATCTTTCGTCGGAGCTACCAATCATTTCTATCGATCAGGAAGGCGGTCGAGTCACGCGGACCAAGGAAATCGCCCCGGCGGCACCCTCTGCGCCCGCGCTTGCAGCATTAGGAGATATGGGAAAAATTGCGGATGCCGCAGTTCTAACGGGCGAACTGCTGCGTATGCTGGGTTTCAATCTTAACTTTGCCCCTGTCTTGGATCTCGATCATTTCCCAGAAGCGCAGAATGCCTTGCGCGGCCGCTGCTGGGGGCGCGATGCGCAACGGGTGATCTCTTACGCCGGTCATTGGAATCGCTGGATGAGGAAACGCTCCATCGCCGGCTGTGCGAAACATTTTCCCGCCTGTGGCCGGGCTCAGTCTGACCCGCATCACGATTTACCTTCGTCACCGGCGACGATTGAGGAACTCTTGCGAGAGGATGTCATTCCCTACACCGCGCTGATGCCAGAGTTAGATGCGATCATGCTTGCGCATGTGGAATTTCCTAACATTGATCCAGATTTCCCGGCATCGCTTTCGCCTCGTATCATCCGGCGCTTCCTGCGGGATCAGCTTGGCTTCGACCGGCACCTTGTTCTAACGGACGATCTCGACATGGGCGCAATCACCCGCCGCTATGGTCGCGGCCCGGATGTGAAACTCGCCATTGAAGCCGGAAACGACCTCGCACTCATTTGCCACCGCAACGATACTGCGGAACTCGCCGCCACTGCCATCGCCGAACTGCCGCATTGGATGACAGAGGAAGCGCGTGACCGAGTGGAAGGCTTCCGTCGCAAACTGTATTCTCCCCTCGCGTGGTCCGAGGAAAAATGGCAGAAAACCTGCGATTCGCTCGCCGTGCTGGCGGCAGAAGTCCCTGAAAACCAGACCGATCCAGGCAACAGTCCTGTGGCGAATTATTGATCACTGAAATCGCGCTTTGCCATGCTGGCCGAAACTGTTACCTCCGCTGCCGATGAATCAAGTGCATTTGATAGGCGGCGAAAAAGGTGGAGTAGGCAAGTCAGTGATGTCACGGGTGTTTGCCCAGTATTGTATCGACCGGAACATCCCATTCCAAGGATTTGACTCAGACCGGTCGCACGGTTCTTTCATGCGTTTCTATCAAGCGTTTACCGAGCATGTGGGGCTAGAAGATTTCCAAAGTCTGGACCGTCTCGCGGAAGCCGCGCTCCAAGGAAATGGCGTCCAAGTCTTGGTGGACCTTGCCGCGCAAAGCAGCACCTCGCTGCGTGGTTGGATGGACGATACCGGTGTGTTAGAGCTTTTTCGAGATGCCGGTGTGATGGTGAACTGCTGGCATATCCTCGACGATGGCCGGGACTCGCTGGCGATGTTAGGCCGACTGCTTGAGGAGTTCAAAACCGAAGCCCGCTATGTGGTGGTGCTCAATCACGGTCGGGGTGCCCGCTTCGATGCGTTCCATGCGTCGCCTCAAAAGGCCCGTGCCATGGAACTGGGTGCGAAAATCATCGAGCTGCCGAAGCTCCATGAAGGTTCGATGCGCCAAGTGGACCATTCGAATTCCAGTTTCTGGGCGGCGATCCACGCGGCCGAAGACGGCAATCAGCTCCTCGGTCTGCTAGATCGGCAACGGGTGAAAGTATGGTTGCGCAAAACATACGCCGAACTGGATTCGCTCGGACTGAGCAACGTGTCTGGCCGTGAAATTTCGTGAATATTTTAGTGTGGCTCTCGTCCCAATGGCTGCGTTCGAAATACGTCACCGAAAATCATGAACTCCAACATCCGCCCTCTTGTCACAACTGCTATCAGCTTGGTCGCAGTCGTCACTTCCATCCCAGAATCCCGCGCCGCCGATTTGACGCTGGACGGCTCTGGCTATTATAATCTGGATTCACGCGAATACCGATCCACTGGCCGCAAACTTCAATCTGGTCGATACACCAGCTTGGGGGCAAATTACTATCATTCCGCTGAGATTGGAATGGATGAAATTAATAACAACTCCACGGTGGGCTCGGGAAGCATGAGCTTCGAGCTTTGGGCGATGCCCTACTATGGGGCAAACCGGGGGCCCATCGTAATGACCTATGGTTTGAGTCCTCTTCGCGGAGGTAATTATTTCTCAGATGTTATAGCAGAAGGAGAAGCGGTATCATTGAACAGATATGCTTTTCCTGAATTAGATTTGTTTGAATACACCCGTAAGGGCTGGAAATGGAGAGATGTTTTAGTCTTCAGCGAGGACGACCTTCTCTAATCATTTTCCTATTGGCGCATGACGCGCCGGGAGTGGTGGAATCTCCTCCCGGCGTGTTTGTGTCCAGCGATTGAAACACCAGATCATTGTTGTCATGAAACCTCTTGAGCATACGCTTGTGACTCTATCTATCGCCTTCATTTGCGGAGCGGGTGGATACCTGCTAGGAAAGCAGAAATCGCCTGTTTCCTCGGTGAATCAGGAAAAAACGTTTGAGGCCGGCCACTTTAAAGCGCCCTCTTCGTCGCGCCACTCCGCGAGCGTTTCGGACGTCGATTTGACAAATTTTCAAACAAGGCTGGACGCAGAGAACGAGCCGCTGCTTCGATTGAAGCTCGCCATGCAGAATATGGAAGCATGGGTGAGGAAGAACCCTCAGGGTGCACTTGGCTGGCTGCAGAGTCAGCAACCTTCTCAAAGGCGCAATGAACTTGTCCGATTGGCGCTTCACCAATTTTCCGAGACCGATCCGAAAGGTGCAGCAGAATGGGCGGTAGCAAATCTAACGGGCGTTGCGTTGAATAACAACTTGATCGCCATCGCTGAAAATTGGGCGGATCAAAGTGGATCTGAAGCGGCAAATTGGCTAATCAAGCTTCCTCAGACATCGGAGCGCGACGCCGCGATGGAAAACATGTATTTCGCATGGGCCACCAATGAACCCGAAGCTGCCATGCAATTTCTCAAGGGACATCCAGCGCTCGGTGAGTTGTCGCCCACCTTGCAACGCGCCGTCCTCGCCGGATGGGCAAAGAGTGACCCTCTCAAAGCGGTCGCGATGAGCCTCGCGATGAGCCAAGCCAATCAAGATCCGGGCATCTTCGGGAACACACTGGCGAACTGGGCCACAGTGGATTTACAAAGCAGTTCGGAGTGGCTGTTAGCGAATCTCAAACTGGGCAACGAACGTTCCGCGGCCATCAAGGAGCTCGCCACGATCTATGCCCAACAATCTCCCGGCGCAGGACTTGCTTGGTTAGACAAACTCAACGCCGGTTCGGAACGCGATGCCGCAGCAAATTTCATGGTCACCGCTTGGGCAAGGACGGATGCTCCCGCCGCAGCGAAATGGGCCGCAGGGCAAACGAGCAGCACTTTGCTTCCACAAACCGCTTCTGCCATCGCTCATCATTTCTTGCGTGCGGACCCAGCCACTTTTGAAAAATGGCGGGATAGCTTGCCTGAGGGGCTTTTGAAATCGCAAGCAAGTGAGCTCACCCGCTCGGATGCCAGTGCCAATCCTTGACCGACTATTTCCCTAACACCCAAGACACATGTGGGGTGTATAAGTCGGGCTCGACAAGGAACGAGTCATGTCCCTTGTCGGAATGCACGATGATGTGCATGACATCAACCTTGGCTTGTTCGAGGTATTTGACGAGTTCGGATTGCTCTTCCGGATAGAAACAGAAATCAGAATCGATTGAAAAAACCAACCACTTTTGTCCTGCTAGATGGGCACGTTCAAACAGATCGGCAGGCGTTTCGGCGTCGCCTTCTTGAGTGGCATCGTAACGGGACCAAAGATCAATGATCCGAAGGTAGGTGTTTGCGTCGAAGCGCTTCACGAATTTTTTCCCCTGATGGAGCATGTAGCTTTGGAATTGGTCACGCACCCGGTACCATGCTAACACGTCATCCGCCTGCACCACATCCTGCCGCGCCCGGCGCTCGAAGGTATCGAGATGAACGAAGGTTTTGTGAGAGATCATCCGTGCAAGTGCCAGCCCGTAGAGTGGCGGATCGGTTTCATAATAATCACCGCCATTAAAATACGGGTCATTTTCAATCGCCAAGATTTGTTCAAAAAGGATCAAGCGGTTGAGAACGGTCGTCTTATAACCGGAGGCGATGATGATCACATTTCTAACGCGATCTGCGAATCTCGTTGCAAATGTCAAAGCGATCAAACCGCCCACGGATGGGCCAACAACTGCATGAAGGGCATGAATCCCAAAATGATCTAGCAGGTGGGTGAATACTTCCACCTGATCCGCTGCGGTGACTGCCGGGAATTCAGAGCCCCAAGGTTTTCCGGTGCCCGGATTGATCGATGCTGGTCCGGTGCTGCCATAACATCCGCCGAGATAGTTCGCACAGATGACGAAATATTTATCAGTGTCGATCGCTTTGCCCGAGCCAATCATTGCTTCCCACCAGCCTTCATGCAATTCCGGTTGCCAAAGTGCGCCCACTCCCTCAATCGCGGAATTATAGCCCACCGCGTGATGCGAACCGGAAAGTGCGTGAAACAGAAAAATGGCGTTTGAGCGGTCCGCATTGAGCTCACCCCAAGTTTCATAAGCCAGCGTGACGGAGGGGAGCTGCCCACCATCGCGCAACCTCACCGGATGAGAGGGGCTACCTGTTTGAAAAAATTGGGTCTCGGTCGCGGCGGGCATGCGCAGAGCGTAGACTTCATCCTCGCGACTAGGCAAGGGCATGCTACCAGAGCATTTGGTTTGAGATGTCATTGGATAGTGGCGGCATGAAGGATGAGTTGGATGGTCTTGGCAGGCTTGCGCTGATAGATCTCAAATCAAATGCTCTGACATTTTCAGGGTATTTGGACAATTTCCCTTTTCATTGAGATTTTTTTTGACAGGGTAGCGGGCTTTGCTACTGTCCGCCCGCTCTTCCCCACATCAAGTCAGGGGTGCCGCGCCCAGTCTCGCTTTGAATCGGGACCGGTCGCGGTGTTTTTGTCGGGACGAAGGTAGAGTAATACATGTCACATTGCTCGCGTAGCTCAGGGGTAGAGCGCATCCTTGGTAAGGATGAGGTCGGGGGTTCAATTCCCCCCGCGAGCTCCAGGGCAATCTCGAAAAATCTCAACAGTCCCAAGCAGAACAACAAACCACCATGGCAAAAGAAGCATTCCAGCGCAATAAGCCGCACGTAAATATCGGCACGATCGGTCACGTCGACCACGGCAAGACCACCCTCACCGCAGCAATCACCAACACACTTGCTGAGAAGGGGCTCTGCCAAAAGAAAAGCTACGCGGACATCGACGCAGCTCCCGAAGAACGCGAGCGCGGCATCACGATCAACACCGCTCACGTGGAATATGAAACCGCAAAGCGTCACTACGCTCACGTGGACTGCCCAGGACACGCCGACTATGTGAAAAACATGATCACCGGCGCTGCTCAAATGGACGGTGGTATTCTTGTGGTTTCGGCCGCAGACGGCCCAATGCCACAGACCCGCGAGCACATCCTGCTTGCTCGTCAGGTCGGCGTTCCTGCCCTCGTGGTTTTCATGAACAAGGTTGATCTTGTTGACGATGCCGAGCTTCTCGAACTCGTTGAAATGGAAGTCCGTGATCTCCTTTCCATGTATGAATTCCCAGGCGACGACATTCCAATCGTGATGGGTTCCGCCAAGCTCGCGCTGGATGGCGATCCTGCCCAAATGGAGAACGTCATGAAACTCATGGACGCTGTGGATGCCTACATCCCTGAGCCTGAGCGTCCAATTGACAAAACTTTCCTGATGCCAATCGAAGACGTGTTCTCGATCGAAGGTCGTGGAACGGTCTGTACTGGCCGTGTCGAACGCGGTATCGTCAAAAAGATGGAAGAAGTCGAAATCGTGGGCATCCGCGACACGCAAAAGACCACCGTGACCGACATCGAAATGTTCCGGAAACTCCTCGACGAAGGTCGTGCCGGTGACAACGTGGGTCTCCTCATTCGTGGTCTCAAAAAGGACCAAGTTGAGCGTGGCCAAGTCATCGCCAAGGTCGGCACCGTCAAGGGTCACACGATTTTCAAGTCGGAGATCTACGTTCTTTCGAAAGAAGAAGGTGGACGCCACACCCCTTTCTTCTCGAACTATCGTCCTCAGTTCTACTTCCGCACCACCGACGTGACTGGCAGCATCAAGCTTCCTGAAGGCGTCGAAATGGTGATGCCTGGTGACAACATCAATCTTGAAGTTGAGCTCATCACTCCGATCGCCATGGAGCCTACCATGCGTTTCGCAATCCGCGAAGGTGGCCGCACCGTCGGTGCTGGCCGCGTGGGCGAAATCATCAAGTAAGCATTTAGCAAAGAGGCTTCCTGCGGTTTGCCGCAGGAATGCCGGACTCCGGGGCATCCCGCTTCTTTAGCGGGATGCCCTTTGGTCGCCTCAAAACGGAAGTAGCTCAATTGGTAGAGTAGCGGTCTCCAAAACCGTTGGTTGTGGGTTCGAGTCCCACCTTCCGTGCCAATTTCAATTTAGTATCACGGTCAAAACGACATCATGTTTTCGAAAATTTCTAGTTTCCTAGGTGAAGTAAGAGGCGAGCTCCGCAAGGCAAGCTGGCCTTGGGAGTCCGATCCCAAAATCAAAGGCATCAAGAAATACAAAGAACTCGTTGATTCGACCATCGTCGTCCTAATTGCCATGATCCTGCTCGCAGGGTTCGTGCAGTTCTGGGACTTCTTCCACGTATTGATTGTGGGATTTTTCACCAATCTGGGCCGCTAATCCGTTAGTTTCTCCGCTCCACCCATCTCCGACCGACCCGTCATGTCAGAAACCAAATCATTCCGCGATCAGTGGTACGTTGTGCAAGTCCTCTCCGGCCAGGAAGGAAAGGTCCGTGACCGGATCGCCCGTACGGCTGAGGCCGAGGATATGCAGGATTACATCCGCGAAGTGCTCGTGCCGACCGAAATGGTCTCCGAAATCCGCCGCGGCAAGAAGACGGAAACGAAGAAGAAATTCTTCCCCGGCTACATCATTGTCAACATGAACCTCGCCACCGAAGATGGCCAGCTCGTCGAGAAGACCTGGTTTTTTATCAAGGAAATGGACGGAGTGATCGGTTTCGCAGGTACGAAAGACCGCCCTGCGCCCATGCGTCAGCGCGAAGTGGACGCGATGCTTTCCCAGATCAAAGAGCGCGAGGAAAGCGTTCGTCCCGCCATCAGTTTCGAAGTGGGTGACACGGTCAAAGTGGCCGACGGTCCATTCCAAAGTCAGAACGGCATCGTCGAAGAAATCGACCCGGAACGCGGCAAGCTTCGCGTTTCCGTTACCATCTTTGGCCGTAGCACTCCGGTCGAACTCGAATATTGGCAAGTCGAAAGAGAATAATTTGTCTCGACCTGCACTCGTAAATTTACAATCACCCCTCTCCCGCACTTAAAAAGCATCTATTATGGCCAAGGAAGTCGTCAAACTCATCAAGCTCCAGATCAAAGCTGGAGCCGCCAATCCATCACCACCCGTGGGCCCAGCTCTCGGTCAGGCAGGTGTCAACATCATGGCGTTCTGTAAGGAATTCAACGCTGCAACACAGGCCCAATCGGGTGATGTGCTGCCAGTGGTGATTTCGGTTTACAAGGACAAGTCATTCTCCTTCATCACCAAAAAGCCACCCGCCGGAAATCTTCTCAAGAAGGCTGCGGGTCTTGCATCTGGCTCGAAAGAGGCGAACAAGATCAAAGTTGGCAAACTGACCAAGGCTCAGCTCATGGAGGTTGTCAAAATCAAGATGCCCGATCTCAACACCAAGGATCCCGAGGCAGCCTGTCGCATTCTTGCGGGCACCGCTCGTCAAATGGGCCTCGAAATCGAAGGTTACTGAAATTCTCCGCCGGGAGCTTTTTTTCTAAAGTTTCCGGCACCCGCAGGAGGGAGTGGCAAACACCATTTCCGACCGAACTGCTAACAAATACCAAAATGGCCAAACACCGCAGCAAACGCTACAAACAGGCAGTCGCCCTTGTCCAAACCGGCAAGAGCTATTCCCTGACAGACGCAATCACAACCGTGAAGCAATTCCCGGCGCCCAAATTCACCCCGACCGTCACTCTCTCGTTCCACCTCGGCGTGGACCCGCGGAAGAGCGATCAAATGGTCCGTGGTTCGGTTTCCCTTCCCCACGGCACCGGCAGAAATGTCCGCGTGGTCGTCTTCGCCCAAGGCGCAGCCGCTGAAGCAGCCATCGCTGCCGGCGCTGAGCACGTCGGCTACGAAGACCTCATCGCCAAGGTGCAGGCAGGGTTCACGGATTTCGATTCCGCGATCGCCACTCCCGATGCCATGACTGAGGTTCGGAAAATCGCCCGGGTCCTCGGACCACGCGGCCTGATGCCAAACCCGAAGACCGGCACCGTCACCGACGACACCGCCAAGGCCGTGCGCGAAGTGAAAGCTGGACGCGTGGATTTCAAACTCGACAAAAACGGCAACGTTTCGGGTTCGATCGGCAAGTCCTCCTTCGAGCCTGCCCAATTGGAAGAAAACGCCCGTGCCTTCGTGGACAGCGTTGTTCGTGCCAAGCCACCCTCCGCGAAGGGGAACTACATCCAAGCCGTGACTCTCGCTGCTTCGATGCTCCCTGGCATCCCTCTGGAAGCCGCCACCTACACCAAAGCTTCAGCTTAACCCGGTAGCCAACGACCATGAATCCCGATAAGAAAATCATCATCAACGGCCTGTTGGATCGCGTGAACGCGTCTCCTTACCTGATCGTTATCGATTATACCGGCCTCACTGTGAAGCAGTTCACAGAACTCCGTAACCGCCTCGATGCAGGTGGTGCGCAATGTACGGTTGCGAAAAACAGCTACATGCGCAAGGCACTTGCCGAAGCCGGTATGCCGGACATCGGCAACGATCTCGTCGGCCAAATGGCTTACGTGATGGGCCAAAGCGAAGTTTTCTCCGCCGCGAAGGTGATCAAGAATTTCGAAAAGGAATTCAAGAAGCCTGAGATGAAGGTGGGTATCCTTGGCAATGCCGTGCTCGACGCGGAAAAGCTCAAGGCCATCGCCGATATCCCATCCCGCGAGGCTGTCCTTTCCCAACTTCTTGCAACGATTCTCGAGCCTGCGACCCGCATCGCCCGTATCGTGCAAAACAAATTCAACCCGGAGGGCGAAAGCTCCTCCGTGGAAACCCCAGCTGCAGAAGCGGTTGCCGATGAGGCACCCGCCGCTGAAGTCGTAGCGGAAGCGACCCCGGTCGCAGAAGCTGAGGCCGAAACCCCTGCCGCTGAATAACAACAAATCTGAAGTGATGGTGGCAGCGGCTCCCGTTTGTCACCTGAACCCATAATGGTTCCTCGTCGGAGCAGCGGCTGCTGCCCTGAAATCCCCAGAGGCTCTGGGGGCGACGATACCGAACAAGGAGAATACAAAAATGGCTAATATTGCAACACTGATTGAAGAACTCGGCAAGCTCACCGTCTTGGAAGCTGTCGATCTGGTTAAACAACTTGAAGAAACATGGGGCGTCTCCGCCGCTGCACCAGTCGGCGTTGCCGGTCCTGCTGCCGTCGCCGAGGCTGTCGAAGAGAAGACTGAATTCGACGTCGTAATCACCGATTGCGGCCCGAACAAGATTGCCGTGATTAAGGCAGTCCGCGAAGTCGCTCCTGGCCTTGGTCTTGCCGATGCGAAGAAGCTCGTCGAAAGTGCTCCTGCAAAGGTGCTCGAAGGCGTGGCCAAAGAAGCTGGCGAAACTGCCAAGAAGAAGCTCGAAGAGGCTGGTGCCAAAATCGAACTCAAGTAATCCCACTTTGCTTTTTTCCCGGGGTGGAGCAATCCGCCCCGGGAATTTTTGCCGTGACCGGCGCGAGACTCTCAATCACCCCTAGGGTTTCGCGCCGATTCCGACACTACTTTTCAACGCTTGAATTCCACCCTGCCTGTGACCGTTCGCGGCTCGGGCTCAATTTGTAAGAAGAATACCACTAAACGCCATGGCTGAACGTCTCTATTTCGGGAAATTCGAAGAAGTTATCGAACCGCCTAACCTCATTGAGGTTCAGAGCCGGTCCTACGATGAATTCCTTCAGAAGGAAGTGCTCCCCAGCGAGCGCGCTGATGCCGGACTCCAAGCGGTTTTCCGCGAGGTGTTCCCCATCAAAAGTTACGACGAAGCGATCGAACTCGATTTCGTGACTTACGACATCGAAGATCCTAAAATCACCTCTCTTGAATCGTTGCGGAATAGCGAAAGCTTCAGCGCCGCGCTCTATGTGACGTTCAAGTTGAAAGACGAAACGGGCACGAAGAAAGAGCGCGTTTACATGGGCGAGCTTCCGATGATGACCCGCCGTGGCACGTTCATCATCAACGGTGCCGAGCGTGTGATCGTTTCCCAGCTCCACCGTTCACCCGGCATCTGCTTCGAAACTTCGCAGCATTTAAATGGTAAACTGCTTCACTCCTTCCGCATCATTCCTGACCGCGGATCTTGGTTGGAAGTCCAGTTTGACACCAACGATCTTCTTTACGTCTATCTTGATCGCCGCCGCCGCCGTCGTAAGTTCCTTGCCACGACTTTCCTGCGCGTGCTTGGCTACCCGACGGATCGCGACATCGTCAGCCATTTCTATTCTCCAGAATCCCTCGCCCTCAGCGAGAAAATGGACGAAGGTGAACTCGGCCACAAGGTGCCTTTCGAGGATATTCTCGATGGGGAACTCACCGTCGCAAAGGCCTACGAGCCACTCACGATCGGCATTGTCCGCCAGCTTCTCGCCCTCGGTCATAAAAACGTGGAAGTCATCGATGGCCGCGAAGATGAAATTTTGCTGAAGTCGCTCCGCAAAGATCCAGCGAAGGACGAAGAATCCGCGCTGAAAGACATCTATCGTAAGCTTCGCCCTGGCGATCCGCCAACGGCTGCGAATGCCCGCGCCCTGCTCAAGCGTCTTTTCTTCGATGCGAAGAAATACGACCTCACCCGCGTCGGTCGTTACAAGATCAACCAAAAGCTCGGCATCAAGGTGGATTCCGATCAGCGCATCATGGTCCCCGAGGATTTCATGGCCGCCGTTCGCTACATTTTGAAGTTGAAAAAAGGCGACGGTGTCATTGATGACATCGACCACCTTGGCTCCCGCCGCGTACGTGCGGTGGGTGAACTTCTGGCCAACCAGTGCCGCGTGGGTCTTGCCCGCACCGAGCGTTTGGTCAAGGAGCGCATGACCCTTTTCGACGTAAACATCGAAGGCATGACGCCGCAGAAGCTGATCAATCCGAAGGCGCTTTCCGCCGTCGTGCGCGATTTCTTCGGTCGTTCGCAGCTCTCGCAGTTCATGGACCAAACGAACCCACTCGCCGAGCTCACCCACAAGCGCCGTCTTTCGGCCCTTGGACCAGGTGGTCTCAATCGCGACCGCGCCGGCTTCGAAGTCCGCGACGTGCATCCGTCCCACTATGGCCGGATCTGCCCGATCGAAACCCCGGAAGGTCCAAACATCGGTCTCATCAACTCGATGTGTACCTACGCCCGGATCAACGAGTTCGGCTTTATCGAAACTCCTTACCGCCGCGTGGTAGACTCGAAGGTCACCAACGAGATTGAGTATCTCACCGCCGACCAAGAGGAAAATTTCCTCATCGCCCAGGCCAACAACCCGATCGATAAAAAGGGTGTTTTCCAAACCGAACGCATCACCGCCCGTGAAAAAGGCGGCGAGTTCATCGAAGCACTTCCCTCCGAAGTGAACTACATGGACGTCTCGCCGAAACAGCTCGTTTCGGTGGCTGCCGGTCTGATTCCCTTCCTCGAACACGATGACGCGAACCGCGCTCTGATGGGTTCGAACATGCAACGTCAAGGCGTGCCGCTGCTCATTTCCGAGTCGCCGCTTGTCGGCACCGGACTCGAAGGCAAAGCCGCCCGCGATTCTCGCGCCGTGGTTGTTTCCGAAGCCGATGGCATCGTCGCCGCCGCCACTGCGGAGATCATTGTCACCACTCCAGATGGCAAGCTTCCCGTTTCCGAGGAAAAATTCCTCAGTGAAGCCGAGTCCGTGAAAACCAACGTGGAAAAAGGCATCATGGCCTATCCGCTGCGGAAATTCATGCGCTCGAACGCCGGCACCTGCATCAACCAGAAACCAATCGTCAAGCTGGGTCAAAAAATCAAGAAGGGCCAGGTGCTCGCCGACGGACCGAACACGGAAGATGGCGAACTCGCAATCGGTCGTAACGTGCTCGTCGCCTTCATGCCTTGGAACGGCTACAATTTCGAAGATGCCATCGTCATCTCCGAGCGCGTGGTGAAAGACGATGTTTATACTTCGATCCACATTTCGGAATTCGACGTGGCGGCTCGCGATACGAAGCTCGGCCCGGAAGAAATCACGCGTGATATTCCAAACGTCGGCGAAGATGCCCTGCGCAACCTCGACCACGATGGCATTATCCGCATCGGTGCCGAAGTGAAACCTGGCGATATTCTCGTCGGTAAGATCACCCCGAAGTCCGAAACCGAACTCGCTCCCGAAGAGCGCCTCCTGCGCGCCATTTTCGGTGAAAAAGCTGCCGACGTGAAAGACACTTCACTCCGCGTGCCATCCGGCTGCGTGGGAATCGTCCAAGACGTCCGCGTTTCACAAAGCGGCTTCGCCAAAAAGCGTGCGGAAAAAGTCGATCCGGTTGAGCTAAAGAAAACGCTCAAGAAGATCAACGACGAGCACAAGAAAAAGGCTGACAAACTCACGGACGACCTCACCGAGCGCCTCTCCGACATTTTGTTAGGCGAAAAGATTCCGCTCGATGTCGTCAACGCCCAAACCGGCGAAATCATTATTCCCGCGAATCGGAAGATCACCAAGACGCTGCTTCGCAAGCTGGCTTCCGTCCACGATCACATCGAAATCGACCCCTCCCCGATCCGCAACAAGATCTTGGAAATCATCGGTTCCTTCGAAGCCCGCTTCCAAGAACTCGACACCGAGCGCGAGCGCAAACTCGACTCGCTCGAATCCGGTGATGAAGTCGATCCCGGCGTCATCAAGGAAGTGAAAGTCTTCATCGCCGCCAAACGGAAACTCTCCGTGGGTGACAAAATGGCCGGTCGTCACGGAAACAAGGGCGTTGTCGCCACGATCGTTCCCGAAGAAGATATGCCTTATCTATCGGACGGAACTCCGGTCGATATTTGTCTCAATCCACTCGGCGTGCCATCGCGGATGAACGTCGGTCAGGTGCTTGAAACCCACCTCGGCGTCGCAGCCAAGGCACTCGGTTTCAAGGTGGCTACGCCGATTTTCGACGGCATCAAGGAAGAGGTCATCTGGGATTTCATGTCCAAGGCCAAGAAGGTCGATGGGGTGAAATTCGTCGGCGATAACGGCGAACTCCGCGAACGCAAGCCCGGCGAACCCGAAGGCCGAGGCTACACATGGATTGGTGACGGCAAAGACGGCACCACCGGTGGTAAATCGACTCTCTATGATGGTCGCACCGGCGAACAATTCCATAACCCCGTCGTGGTGGGCATGATCTACATCTTGAAACTCGGTCACTTGGTTGCCGACAAGATTCACGCCCGCGCCGTTGGTCCTTATTCGCTTGTCACCCAGCAGCCGCTTGGTGGTAAGGCGCAATACGGTGGTCAGCGTTTTGGGGAAATGGAAGTTTGGGCGCTCGAAGCATACGGCGCCGCTTACACCCTTCAAGAGCTCCTCACCGTCAAGTCGGACGATGTGCAAGGCCGCACCCGGATTTACGAGGCGATCGTCAAAGGCGATAACAACCTCGAAGCCGGAACGCCTGAGTCGTTCAACGTTCTCATCAAGGAAATGCAATCCCTCGGCCTCGATGTCCGTCCGGGCCGCAAGGGTTCCACCCACGGCTCCGGCATGACCGGTGGCTTGGATGACTACTCCCTCGATGATCTTACCCTATAATTTGAAACGCGAACCCCAACCCTGACCTAAACCGTTAATACTACTAACATGAGTGTCGATACCAACCTTCGCGAACTATTCGGCGTGGACGAGCGCCCTGAGGCTTTTGACCAAGTCTCCATCACCGTTGCTTCCCCAGAAATCATCCGTTCCTGGTCCAAGGGCGAGGTGAAGAACCCGGAAACGATCAACTACCGGACCTTTAAACCTGAAAAAGGCGGTCTTTTCTGCGAGCGGATCTTCGGACCCACCCGCGATTGGGAATGCGCCTGCGGCAAATACAAACGGATCAAGCACAAGGGCGTGATCTGCGACCGTTGCGGCGTCGAGGTGACCCTGAGCCGCGTCCGTCGTGAGCGCATGGGCCACATCGAACTGGCTGTGCCGGTTTCCCATATCTGGTTCTACAAGTGCATGCCTTCCCGCATCGGCCTCATGCTCGACATGAGTGCCCGCCAGTTAGAGCGCGTGATTTACTATGAAGACTACGTCGTCACCGAACAGGGCAACACTGCCCTCGAAGTGGGCCAGCTCCTCACGGAAAACGAACTCCGCGAAGCAGAAGACACCTATGGCGATGGATCATTCCAAGCCAGCATGGGTGCCGCCGCCATCATGGAGCTTCTCCGCCAATGCGATCTTCCTTCGTTGATCGTCGCCCTCGAAGAGGAACTTGGCACCACCCGTTCCAAGCAGAACAAGAAAAAGCTCTCGAAGCGCCTCAAGATCACCCAAGGTTTCCACCAGTCCAAGACCCGCCCGGAGTGGATGGTCCAGACGGTGCTTCCTGTGATCCCGCCGGACCTGCGTCCATTGGTGCCTCTCGAAGGTGGCCGTTTCGCCACTTCCGACCTGAACGACCTCTATCGCCGCGTTATCAACCGCAACAACCGTCTCAAAAATCTCCTGCTCCTCAAAACGCCGGAAGTCATCATCCGCAACGAAAAGCGGATGCTCCAAGAGGCGGTCGATGCGTTGTTCGATAACGGCCGCCATGGCCGCGCCGTCACCGGTGCCGGCAACCGTCCGCTCAAATCCCTTAGCGACATGCTCAAGGGCAAGGGTGGTCGTTTCCGTCAGAATCTCCTCGGAAAACGCGTCGATTACTCCGGCCGTTCCGTCATCGTCGTCGGTCCGGATCTCAAGCTCGGCCAGTGCGGTCTTCCCAAGAAGATGGCGCTCACCTTGTTCGAACCTTTCATCATCCGCCGCCTCAAGGAGCTTGGCTACTGCCACACCGTGCGCTCGGCCAAGAAGATGATCGATCGCAAGACCACCGAAGTCTGGGACATTCTCGCGGAAGTCACGAAGGGTCACCCGATCCTACTCAACCGCGCGCCGACCCTTCACCGTCTTTCGATCCAGGCCTTCGAGCCGAAGCTCATCGAAGGTGAGGCCATCCGCGTTCACCCGCTCGTTTGTACCGCTTACAACGCGGACTTCGACGGTGACCAAATGGCCGTCCACGTTCCGCTCTCAATCGAGGCCCAGATGGAGTGCCGCCAGCTCATGCTCGCGCCTAACAACATCTTCTCGCCTGCATCCGGCCGCCCAGTGACTGTTCCCACTCAGGACATCATTCTCGGCACCTATTACCTAACATGGGCTGGGATTCGCACTCAGAAGGATCGTGAAAAAGAGGAGCACATGCCACTCTTTGAAAGCGCTTCTGAAGTCGAGTTCGCCCTCGCTGCGGAGAAGATCGAATACCATCAGTGGATCCGCGTTCGCAACCCTGACCATGGCAAAACCACCGTCTTCGGCTACAAAGGTGAAGAACTCACCGCAAAGGACCGCAAGGAACTCACCCCGATCCAACAGGCGCTTCGCCAAGGGAAGATCATCGAAACCACGCCAGGCCGAGTTCGTTTCAACGAAATCTGGCCATCGGGCGTTGGCTTCATCAATCACAACGTGGGCAAGAAGCAGATCGGCGACATCATCTGGCGTTGCTATCAGGTGTCCGGCAAGCCGAAGACCGTAGAGGTGCTCGACGAGTTGAAAACCCTCGGTTTCCGTGAGGCAACCCGGTCGGGAACTTCAATCGGTATTGTTGACATGGTCATCCCCGAGGAAAAAACCGAAGTCATCGCCAAGGCCTACGAAGAAGTCGAAAAAGTCACCAAACAGTATCGCAACGGCGTCATCACCGACGGCGAGCGCTATCAGAAAGTGGTGGACGTCTGGACCCAAGCCACCGACACCATCGCCAACGCGCTCTATCGGAAGATCGAGTTCAACGAAGGCAAGAAAAAGGCATCACCACTCTTCATGATGGTCGATTCCGGTGCGCGGGGTAACAAGTCCCAGATCAAACAGCTCGGCGGCATGCGCGGACTGATGGCTAAGCCTTCCGGCGAAATCATCGAACGTCCGATCATCTCGAACTTCCGCGAAGGTCTAACGGTGCTCGAGTATTTCATCTCCACCCACGGAGCTCGTAAGGGTCTCTCCGACACCGCTCTGAAAACCGCGGACTCCGGATACATGACCCGTAAGCTCGTGGACGTGGCCCAAGATGTCATCGTCTTCAAGCAAGATTGTGGAACCGCGAACGGGATCAGCGTGGCTGCCATTTACGATGGTGATGAGGAAACCGCCTCACTCTCGACCCGTATTTATGGCCGCGTTTCCTGCGAACACATTAAGGATCCGGTCTCCGGGGAAACCTTGGTCGCTGTGGACGATGTCATCAATGAAGTGCAAGCGAATGGCATTGAGCGCATCGGTGTTCTTAAACTGAAAATCCGCTCCGTCCTCACTTGTGAAGCCGAGCGCGGCTGTTGTGCGAATTGCTACGGCCTCAACCTTGCCACCGGCCTTCCCGTGAAAATCGGTGAAGCCGTCGGCATCATCGCCGCGCAATCGATCGGCGAGCCGGGCACTCAGCTCACCATGCGGACGTTCCACGTCGGTGGTGTGGCCGCAGCCACGTTCAAACAGCCGATCATCAAGGCCAAGAACAGCGGTCGCATTATCTATAAAGACATGCGCACGGTGCAAGACGTCGATGGACATTGGGTTGTGCTCAACAAGAACAGCACCATTTCCGTCCGCGACAAGGAAGGCCTCGAACTCGAAAGCCATCAAATCGTCATCGGCTCCGTCATTTCCGTGAAGGATGGCGAGGACGTCAAAAAGGGCGACACCGTCGTCACTTGGGATCCTTACAACGTGCCGATCCTCACCGAGAAAAACGGTAAGGTCGAACTCCGCGACATGATCTCCGGCATCACCGTGACGAACGAAACGGACAAGGAAACCGGCAAAAAGGGCATGGTCGTCACCGAGCACAAGGAGGACCTTCACCCGCAGGTCGTCATCATCGACGAGAAGACCAAGGAAATCAAAGCGAGCTACTCCATCCCTGTCGGCGCTCACCTTTCCGTCAAGGAAGGCCAAGTCGTCACCGCAGGAACGCAGATCGCCAAGACTCCACGGAAAGTGGCCCGCACCAAGGACATCACCGGTGGTCTTCCACGGGTGGCCGAGCTTTTCGAAGCCCGCAAGCCCAAGGATTCCTGCGTCATCGCCAAGATCGAAGGCGCCGTTTCCTTCGGCGGCAATGTTCGCGGCAAGAAAAAGGTCATCGTCACTCATGCGGAAACCGGGGAGCAAGTCGATCACTTAGTCCCGATGGGCAAACACATCGTTGTCACCGAGGGCGATGTCGTGAAACGCGGCGATCAAATCACGGAAGGCCCTGTGTCTCCCGAGGATTTGTTGGAAGCTTGCGGCGCTCAGGAGCTCCAGGAGCACCTCGTCAACGAAGTGCAATCCGTTTACCGCGTCCAAGGCGTGGAAATCAACGACAAGCACATCGAAGTCATCGTTCGTCAAATGCTCCGTAAGGTGAAAATCACCGACCCGGGCGATGCCGATCAATACCTCTGGGGTGACCAAGTTGACCGCTCGAACTTCAAGCGCGTCAACGCGGAAATCGTTGCGAACGGCGGTAAGCCTGCCGAGGGTGAACCCGTCCTGCTAGGAATTACCAAAGCCTCGCTGGAAACCGACTCGTTCATCTCCGCCGCTTCCTTCCAAGACACCACCCGTGTCCTAACCGAAGCCGCGACCCTTGGACGCGTCGATTACCTCAGCGGCTTCAAGGAAAACGTCATCATGGGTCACCTCATCCCCGCCGGCACCGGATTCTATCACCACCGCGAGGCGGAGTTCGAATTCACCGTCGAGGAGCCGGAGCCGATCGTCGTTCCGAAGGAAACCTTCGAGGACGACGAAGACGCCGCCACCGCGTGACACAGGCATTCCTGCCTGTTCTTCAATTCAAACCCCGGCCCGCCCACGCGAGCCGGGGTTTTTTGTGCGACTAGGCTAATCCTAAAAAGGACAATGGAAGGATCGCCACGCACGGGTAATACCAATGCCTTCTAGAAATTAGACTTTATGGCGGAGCGCCAGCGTTTTACTTGATCTCGCATCCAGTCGTGGATCATTGACTCGACCTTCTCGGGCTTGATCCATTCCTTGGAGATCGCGATGAGGTGATTCTCCAGCGGCCTAAGATTGCGGTAGAGTCGATTGGCGGTGGGAGCCTTGAGCAAACGCCCGAAGCCCTCGACCGGATTGAGCTCTGGGCAGTAGGCTGGCAGTGGCAGCAACCGGATGGTGGCGGGGAGTCGTTGCTCGCCCGCCCGGAGATGAAATCCGGCTTGGTCCATGATGACCACATGCAACGATTCCGGATCACTGTCTGCGATCTGTTGTAAGAAAATCGCGTGGATGTCTTGATTGATGGCTAGGGTGAAGAGAAGTTGCGTGTCGTGGGCACCATCGATTTCCAAAGCCTCATGCAGGTAACCCCACTTGTAGGAGGTCGCATACGGGGCATGGACTCGCCCTCCTCGCCGCGACCAGACGCGCCGGATCACCGGCAGCAGGCCGTAGCGGTGTTCGTCAAGCACCCACAAGCGCACGCCACTTTCGGTGAGCTTTTTCCCGGTGCGCCGGGCGATCCATTTCTGCGCATCGCGAGCTTGGCGATGAACTCCATGGCATCCGCCCCTCTCACGGCCAGAGTGCGAGCTCCGGCCCATTTGCGCTTGAGTAGGCCTTCAACCCCTTCGGCCATTACCTTGTCGCGGTAAGTGAAGACGGTTTGGCGTGAGACCCCGGCGATTTCCATGATCTGCGCGGCGCTGTGGTTGTGCTGTGCGATGAGGCGCACCACGAGGATCCGCTTGCGTGCCCAGTCGGGTTGGGGCTTGTCCCACGCGTCTTCAATTTCTTCGACGAGTTCTTTTCCCGATGTCGGCATGCTTCGGGGCATGCTGCAGAATTAGTTAGTTCCTCATGGAATGAGGAGTCAAAAAACTAATGGATATCGGTATTACATCCCTTATTACGGCCCCGATTTTCTTCTAGAAAATACCACCGCACCATGGGATCATACCCTACCTCAATAGGCCACAGGTCAGCACTTCACCACCGCATTTCGCGAGTGGTGGACTGACGGTTCGTGTTCGAAGGCGAGGAGCGGGAACATTTCCCGATGTTCATGCGCATATATGAGAACTTCAGCGGTTGCCGAGTATTGTCGAATTGCGTGATGTCTAACCCTTTTCACACTCTGCTGGAGGTGCGTCGGATTTCAGGTAGAGAAATGGCCAGATGTCTCGCGGCAATATCGACGTTTGATGGGATGGTTCTGGAGCGACAGGCGATGAATGCGAAGGTGGATTCAAAACATGTCCCATTAAAAACGATAAACACCGACGAGGCACTGGAGAGCGGTCAGAATGATACGGTATAAAAGAACGAGGGATCGCGAAGATGCTACGATGCCGAGTGCGTTATTTCACCGATGGAGCGGTGATCGGCAGCAAGGAGTTCGTGAACTAGGCGTTTCAAAATGCTAGAGAAAGATTCGGTCCGGAACGCAAGGACGGCGCGAGAAGGATGAAGGGCTCGGCGATGGCTGCCCGAGAACTCTTCACCGCGAGAAATTTAAGGGTGGGAATCGGATAGATGCGAGTGTGGATCATCCTTACCGTCGCCGACTTGGATCGCGGGGCAGTTTGGAGGTTGTTCGCGGGAGCAGTTCGGCTATAAAACAGGAATTCCAGCGATGTCCTACGAATTCTCTCAATTTGGCCAACACCTAGGATGCGGCAGCGGGATCGAGGAGCTGATGGATGACCTCGGCCATGCCCTCGCCAGCGGTGGCCCGGATCTGAAAATGCTCGGCGGCGGACAACCCGCTAGCATCCCGGAAATGAACGGCGTCTGGCGGAGGCGGATGGAAGAATTGATGAAGGAAGATGGCGGCCTTGAACGCGCACTTACTTCCTATGATCCACCACGCGGAAATCCGCGGTTTCTTGACGCCATTGCCACGCTATTCAGAGAGACTTTCGGCTGGGAAATCACTTCGGAAAACATCGCCATCACCAGTGGCGGGCAGACGGCGTTTTATTTCCTCTTCAATCTACTCGCTGGAGACATGCCCGATGGCAGCCGCCGGAAAATCCTGCTACCGCTGGTGCCGGAATACATCGGCTACGCGAACCAAGGGGTGAGCGGCGATCTTTTCCGCGCCGTCACTCCGTTGATCGAAAAAAACGGCCCGCATGATTTCAAATACCGCGTTGATTTTGAAAACTTCGAAATTACACCTGACATCGCGGCTATCTGTGCTTCTCGTCCTACCAATCCTACGGGCAATGTTCTCACCAATGACGAGATCTCTCGTCTATCAGAGCTTGCGAAACAACACGAAATTCCGCTCATCATCGACAATGCTTACGGCGCGCCTTTCCCCGGCATTATCTTCACCGATGCCACTCCCTTTTGGGAACCGCATGTGGTTCTAACATTCAGTTTGTCCAAGCTCGGCTTGCCCGGCACCCGCACCGGCATCGTGATCGGCCCGCCGGAAATCATCAGTGCCCTCGGTTCCATGAGCGCCATCGCAGGACTCTCCAATCCGAACATCGGCCAACAAATTACGCTGCCGCTTGTGGAATCTGGCGAAATCCTCCGACTCAGCCGCGAGGTGGTGCAACCGTTCTATCAGGAAAAATGTCGGCTCGCCCGGAAAGCAGCGTTAGATGTCTTCGGCGATGACATCGACTGGTTCATGCATCGCAGCGAAGGTGCGCTTTTCCTCTGGTTATGGTTTCCCGGCCTATCAATCACCTCCGCAGAATTATATGAACGGTTGAAAAAGCGCGAGGTTCTCGTCATCCCCGGCCACTACTTCTTTTTCGGTCACGATGACGAAATCTGGGCTCATCGCCACGAGTGCCTTCGCGTGTCCTATGCGATGGATGAAGCGGTCGTTAGAGATGGGCTGAAAATCATCGCGGAAGAAGTCCGCAAGACCCAGTGAAAAGATGATCGGATGGAACAACGACTTACCCGAGGGCTTCGACCCAATGACGGCCAAGGAACTGCGGCAAAGCTTGCGGCGCGGCAGTTTTGTCTATCCGTTTCTGGGAATCCAGTTTCTCGCTGTCTGCGCCATGGTCGCCGAGTTTCAAACAGGTTATGCGTCGGTGCAGTCCGAATACACGGGCATGCTCAATCCTTGGCTGCTGTGGAGTTCCGGACCATTTTGGATGGTAGTTTCCGCAATCTGTCTTTTCATCCTGCCCTTGAGCGGGGTGATTCTGATGGGCCAAGAACTTGAGGAGGGTAATCATGAACTTCTGCTCCTAACCAAGCTGAACCGTTGGGGGGTAGTGCTCGGAAAATTCATCACCTTGTGGGGACTTTCAGCTCTAACATTTATCTCACTGCTGCCGTATGTGGTGGTGCGTTATATGATCGGAGGCATCGAGTGGTGGCATGAGGCCTCTTGTGGGGCGACCATTCTGGGAGGCTCCGCGATGATCAGCGCGGGGGCCCTCGGGGCATCGGCATTTCGTGGAAGCGGATGGCGCATGGCAGTGCTTTTACTTTTTCTCGCGTCCATGATCGCGGGGGCCGCTACACCTTTATTTGGCGCCGCAATGCTTAACAAAAGCTGCGGCTGGCACTATCATCTCACGGCGATCGTGGCGGTGATTTGCTATTCGGCGATGGGTCTGGCCCTTGCTCGTTCACGCTTGCGCCTTGCAGTGATGGCCTACGAGGTGAAACCTAGTGGAATTGTGTTAGGATTGCTGGTTTTTTCGCCCTTCGTAATCGGCATGGTCACTGCGGTGACTTTGGGGTGGGGCGGATTCATCGGCCTGTTAGCAATGGCGGTTGTTAGCATCCGGATGGATATCACCCCGAAGGCACCTAAGTGGTTACCCCCGCCGCCGCCGAACATCCCGGTAGAAGCCGCTTAAGAGAGCGCGCGCCTGGAACGCTGCGTGCCCCGTTCAGTGGCGACTTTGCTTTTTGGGAGAAAAGGCGTGATCAACGAGGCTTCAAAGTCGAAGGCCTCTGAGAAATCCTCCTTTTTGTCGGACTCTTGTTTCCCAAAAACTTGCTCTTCGATTAAATGAAAAACCATATCGCCCACGTCTTGGCATTTCCTAACACTCCACTCGGTCATCAGGGTGGAGGCCATTGGACCGAATTGCTCAAGCGCACAATCGCGGAAACCGGCGAGTAGTTCGGGGCCGGAAACGTGACGGGCTTGGCCGCCGTTAGATTCAGCGATCCGCTTCAGCGTAAAATCCAACGCATCCTTGAGAAAAAAGTAGGCATGCGGGTCAAAGCGCCGGTCGCGTTTCAAGATCGAGACAACGGATTGTTCAAATTGCATAGCCTGCATGGAAAGGACCATGCCAAAACGGCCCTAATGTGTCAAAGGGGTTTAGAAATTCCCTACGCAATTGCCTCCGTGGCAAGCGATGTCGTATTGCGCCAATGATAAATGACACCGAAGCGGGTAAGTCGTTGCGTCAGGATTCCGTGGGGCGGACGTGGAGGCGCAGGGAGCGGTAGCGACCGGAGACCAAACGGAGTGCCATTTATTCTCTACTTAGCACTTCCGCTGCTCATCCTCAACCTCGACTGCTTATCATCCCTCTTCTTCTGCGTATATCTGCGCTCATCTGCGGCGCGCTGCCCGTGCGCGTACATCAGACTCATGCATCGATTTTTGGAGAGACGCGTAAGTTTGCCGGTTGATGGTTGAGGCTGGCGGAATCAATTCCGCGCTCCAGTTAGAGGAGGCGTGCTCGGAGTAGGTCCGTCACCTGCTTTGGGTTCGGCTTGGTGGTGGCGGACTTCATCACTTGGCCGGTGAGGAAATTGAGTAGTTTTTCGTTACCGGCTTGGACGGCGGCAACTTCGTTTGGGTTGTTAGCGATGACTTGCTCAACGAGTCCTTCGAGTTCGCCGGCGGCGGCAGGTTTGAAGCCGAGGGAGTCCGCGATGGCGACGGGATCTTTCTCTGGGGCATCGAAAAGCACGGTGAAAACTTCCTTGGCTTGGTTCGCGGCGAGAGTTCCGTTTTCAACTAACAAAAGAAGTGCGCGGAGTTTTCCTGGGGCTACCGGGCAGTCGTCGATGCTGAGCCCACGCTCGTTGAGAGTGCCTAGCAGATTATTGATAATGAAGTTCGCAACCTTCTTACCAGAGATGGCGACATCAGTGACGGCTTCGAAGTAGGCGGCGAGATGTTTGTCGGAAGAAAGCACGGCCGCATCGTAAGCGGTGACGCCCAACTCGTTTTCAAATCGTGCGGAGAGCTGATGAGGCAGCTCCGGCACGAGTGGGCGGACTTTTGCGAGCAAGGGTGCTGTTTGAATCGGGAGAAGATCCGGGCAAGAGAAATAGCGGTAATCGTGGGCGTCTTCCTTCGTCCGCATCATCTGGGTTTCTCCGCGGTCGTCGTCCCAGCGGCGGGTCGATTGAATTTGAGGGATGCCGCGATCCATGTCCGCGGTCTGGCGCTGGATCTCGAAGTGGATGGCGCGGCGGATCGCGGAGATGGAATTGAGGTTTTTCAATTCCACCTTGCAGCCTAACGGATCAGATTCGTTTTTACGCAGGGAGATGTTTACGTCGCAGCGGAGCTGGCCTTTTTCCATATCGGCATCGGCGACGTCGCCTTGTTGGAGGATCATTTGGAGCGAGCGCAGATAAGCGAACGCTTCCTCGCCGGATTCAAGGTCCGGCTCGGTGACGATTTCCATCAGCGGCGTACCGGCGCGGTTGAAGTCGATCAACGAAGAGGTCCCGAGATGGGTGGATTTCGCGACGTCTTCCTCCAGGTGGATGCGATTGAGTCGGACGACTTTATTAGGGTTGGCGATGTTTTTCCTAACATCCGTGGGGTAACAATGTTCGTAAAGCGGAACGCCACCCCCGATGCAGAGCGGGAGATCCATCTGGGTGGTCTGATAGTTTTTCGGCATGTCCGGATAGAAATAGTTTTTCCGATCCCATTTGGAAATCTCCGGTGAGCCGCAGCCGAGCATGAGGCCGGTGAGCAGAGTTTTCTCGATGGCATGCTGGTTGAGAACCGGCAAGGCACCGGGCAAGCCTAGGCAGACCGGGCAATTGTGGGTGTTCGGCGTATCGCCAAACGAGGTGCGGCAAGCGCAGAACATTTTGGTGGCCGTTTTGACCTGAGCGTGGACTTCGAGGCCGATGGTGACGAGGTAGGGCATGGGGAGGAGGTTGATGGTTGCGAGTAAGATGAAGAGGAAGATGCGCTGGTGGAATTTTTCTTTCCATCAACGATCCACTTTCAACGATCCACTCTCTTCAAAGGCTGAGATCTTTGATGATTTTTTTCACTTTGGGATCTGTGAGGGCTTTGGTGAGGCGTGGGTGGCGGAGGAGTGTGCTGAAGTCTCCCTCGCGGGCAAGGTTTTGCAGCTCGCGGTCCTCCACAATGATGGCGCGGGGCACCGGCTTGCCGGTGCGGGGATCGATGACGGGTTTTAAAGGGGAGTCGGATTGGGCGGTGATGAGCTTGGCAAGGGTGAGACGGGATGCCTCCGTTAGAGGATCAAGCAATTTGAGCCAGCTCGCGGGGAGGGCGGCTTCCACGGCGGATTTAAGGCGTTGGCTAAACGCGGTGGGTGTCGTTTCTTCCCCGCTGATCGTTTTTTCCGAAAAGGCGCGGACTTCCGCTATGGAGCCGTTGTGATGGACCAAGGTGGCACCTATCAGGCACAGCACCGTCGTGGGAATGAGGGCGAATAGCAGTCGGAAGGCGGTCTTGATGATGGACCGAGGTTCGTCCACGTCCGACGATTTTCCGAAAGGACGGGCGATGGATTTGACGATTTTACGAATGGCGAAAAACGCGATGATGAAAGTGGCAATTGGAAGGCCGCTGGTGATCCATGATTGGGATTTTCCGGTCCAGTCGATGGACAGTGCCGGTGCCACTTGCCAAAACCGAAATCCAATCCATGCGCTGAGACTTAGCACCGTCGTGCCGATGATCATACGCGTCATTCCGCGTAAGGCAACGAAGCCAGCGCACATCACGAAGATGATGAGCGCGGCAGTGCCGAGGCTGAGTTGTGGGATGGAGTCGGGCGACAAGAGTGAGGTTGATGATTGAGAGTGGATTGTTGATAGAAAGATAGAAGATTTGATAGAAAGGCAGGGGAATTCTTTAATCGCCGTAATGAGTCCACATGCGCAGGACGAGAACTTTTTTCTCATCGGTGAAAGCCTCATAAACGATCCGGTGTTGGAGATTGATTCTGCGGGAGAAACAACCGGCCAATTCACCGCATAAGGATTCATAGCGTGGTGGTATTTGGAAGGGGTCCACGGCGAGAATTCCCAACAAGGCTTGCGCCTGTTTTTTAAGATGACACTTGGTCAGCTTCTCCGCGTCTTTGCGGGCCTGCTTAGAATACAAGATTTCATACATCAGCTTACCATTCCAGTTCGGCCGATGCCGCGTCCAAACCTCCCGCGCGTGCCTGTTTGATCGAGCCGACCAAGCCGGGAATGGAATGCAGGAACAGCGTCTCCCGAATGGAGCGCCAGTCATCCTCGGAAATCAGAACCGCGTTGCCTTGTTTCCCAGTGATTTGAATCGGTTCGTGGGACTCCCTCACCTCGTTGATGAGTGAATAGAGATTCCCTCGGGCTTTAGTCGCGGTAATGGTCGTCATGACGGGATAGCGTGCGTGAAAGCGTGCGTTTGTCAAGGTTGGAGATGGTGACTTACCAAGCCATGGCGCGCTGGCGGAGCAGGTGATCCGTTAGGATAAGTGTGGCCATGGCTTCGACGATTGGGACCGCGCGGGGGAGGACACAGGCATCGTGGCGGCCTTTGCCGGAGAGCTCGGTATTTTCACCTGCGGAAGTCACGGTTTCCTGACTACTCATGATGGTGGCCGTTGGCTTGAAGGCGATGCGAAAGATAATATTTTCTCCGTTAGATATACCGCCCTGGATGCCGCCGGAGTGGTTCGTGGTGGTGCGGACTTTGCCGTCCACCATGCGGAAGGCATCGTTGTGCTCGCGGCCTGTTAGTAAAGTCCCTGCGAATCCTGAGCCGATCTCGAAGCCTTTGGTGGCGGGGAGACAAAGCATGGCTTTGGCGAGGTCTGCTTCCAGCTTGTCGAAAATCGGCTCACCCAAGCCGGGCGGGCAATTGCGGATGACGCACTCGATCACACCGCCGACGGAGTTTCCATCCGCGCGGATGGCTTTGATGCGATCGATCATGGTTTCGGCCATCGCGGGATCGCCAGTGCGGACAATGTTAGATTCGATAATTTCGGCACAAATCGTTTGCGGATCGACGTCGGCGTTGAGCTCTTGGATCGATTTCACCCAAGCGAGGATTTCAATGCCGGGATGAAGCGCGTCGAGCACTTGGCGGGCAACCGCAGCAGCGGCGACGCGGCCGATGGTTTCGCGGGCGGAAGCGCGGCCACCACCCGAGGCGGAACGGATGCCATACTTCGCATCGTAGGTGTAGTCCGCATGGCTCGGGCGATATTTAGCGGCCATTTCATCGTAGGCACCCGGACGCTGGTCCGTGTTGCGAACGAGGATCGCGATCGGGCAGCCGAGGGTGACGCCGTCCTGAAGGCCTGATAGAATTTCAGCGGTGTCGGCTTCCTTGCGCGGGGTGACAATCTCAGATTGGCCGGGGCGGCGGCGGTCGAGCTCATGCTGGATATGCTCCAAAGAAAGCGGAATGCGTGGCGGGCAACCATCGATAACCACACCGACGCCGCCGCCATGCGACTCGCCAAATGTGTGAATGCGGAAAACCTGGCCGAAGGTGGAAGACATGCGCGGAGGATAGCGGGCGCGCGGCACGGGGCAAGCCGGGAACGGACCTTTCCATAGCAGTGATGCTTTGCCTCACGAAAACGACGTTGAATATTGACGACGATGTGTTGGAGACGGTGAAGGTAGTTGCAGCACGTGACCGAAAGGTCTTGGGTGGGGTGTATCCGACATGTTGCGTTCCGTTGCGGAAACAAATGGGATGCTCATCAACCGCTTTTGAGGTGACGCCGGATCCAGGATGGGATTTTACGGCAATCCACCACCGATCACACGTAGACGACCTAGGATTAGGAGATTGCGAATGGAAAACGTTCGGAGAGGGAACGATGAGGGTATTGTTGGCCTTGCGGGGATTTTCCGTAAACTTGACCGAGGGTGCGTGATGGGTGATGTTTCTAGCAGTGAGAACGACTGAAGATGCAGGTAACGACGTGCAGAAAACTATCCCGCTTTCTTAAAATCATGATCTCCACCGGATGGCTGCCTCTCTAACAGTCGTCAAGATTGGCTCACGCTTGGTCGGGAACCCGCGGGTATGACGCCTTGGGAGTAATCGGCGGCATGGCACCAGGCGGAGAACAAGGAGTTGATCGAGTGATTTATTGAAAACTTTCCATGCAACTGAAACTACCCCGACGAGTGATTGAGTTTCCCCGGCGTCCTTTGGTTATGGGGATTGTGAATGTGAATGATGACTCATTTTCCGGCGATGGAACGCTGGATTTTGAAAAAGCGATTGCCCAAGCGCGCGCGCAAGTGGCGGCGGGCGCGGATGTGATCGATGTGGGGGCGGAAAGTGCGCGGACGAATCGCGCGGCCGTGCCCGTGGAGGAGGAATTACGGCGTTTCAGAGGATTCATTGAGCGATGGGAAAATGTTTGGCAAGGCTGTGTTCCAAAGGACAACGTGCAAATCTGGCCGCCTGTGTTGTCTGCTAACACTTGGAGGCCGGACGTGGTGCAGGGAGTTTTGCAGATGGGGAGGGTGGAAATCGTCAATGACATGGGTGCCCTGCCTGACGATCAGAATGCGAGATTCTGCGCGGCGAGCGGGGCGGCATTGCTCATCATGCACAGCGTCGGCGAGCCGAAAATCCCGCATTTGTCCCAGCAATGGGCGAATGTCATGGGGGAAATCGAGCGATTTTTTGAGGAGAAAATTTCTCTTATTCAGGGTGCGGGCTTGGCGACGGACGCTGTGATTTTGGACCCAGGAATCGATTTTGCAAAACAACGCGAAGACAATCTAGCAGTCTATCGCGACTTGCAGCGCTTGCGAAAATTCGGCCGACCGGTGCTAGTTCCAGTCTCGCGCAAAACCGTGATCGGCGAAGTCTTAGGTCTAACGAATCCTTCTGACCGCGATGCCGGAACCGTGGCATGTATCAGTGCGGCGATGCTTCGGCGGGCGCAAATTTTCCGAGTCCATCAGGTAGAAGCAGCATGGCTGTCGATAAAGGCGCTCGATGGAATTTTGACTTTAGCGTAAACTGGACTTTAGATGGGTTTCAAATTCCGACTGAATCGAGAACGGGTAGCAGCGACGGAGGAGAGTCCGAAAACATTGCGATGTGTTATCGCCCCTGGGTTCTTCCGAGAGCTTTGTTCATTTTTCAAGACGGATAGCGGTCGATCTACCATGGGCGTCGAGTCCCTCGATCCGAGCAAACTCCTCGACGACTGATAGGGATTTCCGAACTGATTGCTTATCGAGCCGGACGATGCTGGTCCGGCGTTGGAATTGATCCGCACGAATGCCGGAAAATGATCGGCCCGATCCGCCTGTGGGCAATGTATGGCTGGGACCTGCTAGAAAATCTCCCACCGCGACGGGCGAGTCGTTTCCGACATAAATTGCACCTGCCGTCCGAATCAATGGCAGCCATCGCGCCTCGTCCGCCGTGATCAACGAAAGATGTTCCGGGGCGAAGGCATTCGAGAGAGCGACGCCGTCTTCAAACGACTTGAGATGCAGCAGGAAAGTGCCGCGCTTGAGAACCTCGCGGATGATTTTTGACCTAGAAAGAGTGAGCACTTGACGCTCAATCGCTTTGATCACTTTGCCGAGAAGCGCCTTCGAGTCCGTGGCGAATCCGACGATGCTATCACCACCATGCTCCGCTTGGGCTAGGATGTCGGCAGCTATAAATTCAGCATTTCCGGTTTTATCAGAGAGGATGAGGATTTCGCTCGGCCCGGGTAGAAGATCGATGGAAACCGCGCCCACGAGTTGGCGTTTCGCCTCGACGACAAAGGCATTTCCTGGGCCGAAAATGCGATCCACTGGACGAATCGAACGCGTGCCGAGAGCGAGCGCCGCGATGGCCTGCGCACCGCCGATCTTAATCGCTTCGGTGACTCCCGCAGCTTTCAACGCATACAATAACGATGGATTCACCGAGCCATCCGGCCCGCAGGGAGTGGCTGCTAGAATCTCGGGAACTCCAGCAGCTTGCGCGAACCCGGCGGTCATGAGCGCCGTGGAAACCAGTGGAGCCTTGCCGCCCGGCACGTAAACTCCCACGCGATCAAATGGCGTGAAGCGCTCGCCCACCGTGGCGCCTTCGGCATTTTTCGCGGACCAATCTTTCCGAAGGCTCCGTTTCGCGAACGAGTGAATGTTTTTCAAACTGCGTGCAACTGCCATGCGGGTCGCCGGTGTAACGGCTTCCTCTGCTGCGGCGAACTCCGCATCACTAACAAAAAGCGTCTTTGAGGTGAGCACCGCGCCATCGAAACGTTTGGTGAAAGTGAACAAGGCCTCATCGCCCTTCGCAGCAACCTCTGCGATGACTTCAGTCACCAGATCACGCACGCCGGGTTCAGGGAGTGCACGGCGGTTCAGGCGGCGGATAAATGGCGTGTAGCCGGAATCGGTGTAGCTGAGAATTTTCATGCCGGGCGGGAGTGGTGAAACATGGCGGAGGTTTACCCGTTAGCCAAGCCCGATCATTAGTGAGTCATCAATTCCGCTTGCAAGGTATTCATGACTTTTTGCGCACTCGCGGCATCCATGTGAAGGCCGTCGGTGAATTCCACCTCGCCCGCAGGCAGTCCTTCATTGAGGTCCCACCATGGAACGCCGGATTTGCAGGCGAGTGCCAGTGCGATTTCCTTAATTGAAAAACCCTTGGGAACACCCGGCAACATCACGAGGAAAATCCGACTGCCCCGGCTTTCCAAGCGGCTCAAAATGCCAGTCATCTCGTCAACGAGCGCGGCGGATTTTTCATTCAATGCGGGAGTCATCGACCGAGCGATCACATGAGGTTTAGATCTGATAGATAAAGATTGATTTCCAGAGCTGAGGCCACCTTCGGATTGACGAGCCATCAACCACGAATACGCAAAAGCAGTGGGTCGTGCGGTGGCCCCAAGGTTTGGATATTTGAATCCGACGTGGAACCATTCCGAACGAATCGCGGTTGCAATGTCCTTACCGCGCCCTTCGAGTTCATAGGCCAAGGTGTTAGCCTCAACGATCAACACTGGAGCGGACGGCAAAACTCCTTGATCCATGGCGCGGAGCGTCACCATTGCGCTGCCGCCATCGCACCCAAGGTTCGCGACACCTTGGATTTTCCGGGCGCGATCGCCGAGACGCCCAGTGAGCGATGAACCTAACATCATTACTCTGGGTTTTCCCTTTGTCTCCGTTTGGATACGTGCGATGGAGGAGAAATAATTCGATTCGCTCTTCAAGGTTTTCCCTCCGCATGCCCGCAGCGCTACCGACTGCAAGCCTAGGCCAGCGGCAAAGATCACAACGAATCCGGTGAGGTATCGAAGCATGAGTTAGAATTGGAAATAGATGAAACCACGGGGTGCGCCGGGATTGGTGAGAATCAATAAAACCATCAAGCCGTGAAGTGCGCCTTCAGAGAGAGGGTGAACGAGCTTCTCCGCAAATTCAGGCCATCTTTCCTTTAAGTGACCCCAAACGTGATAGAGAACCACCATGCCGCCATAGACGAAGAGGGCGAATAACGGTTGTCCGGGCGCGCTCCAGTTTCCACTGCTCATGCCCTTGAAAAATGCGCCAATGTTCGCCATGTCCGGCATCAGGAAGGTCAGCCAAAGGAACATCACTGCATGAAACGCATAGAACCACCGGATGCCATCCCGCAACATTCCTAGACTCGGCGACAAAGTGTTAGGCGTGTCTGCTCGGTTACGGAAGATAAACCGTTCGGCGGCCAGGAGCGTGCCATGCAGAGTCCCCCACAGGGCGAATTTCCATAGAGCCCCGTGCCACAGTCCGCCGAGGAACATCACTAGGAAAAGGTTCACATAAGTCCGTCCCGGCCCCTTCTTGTTGCCGCCGAGTGGGATATAGAGGTAATCACGCAACCACGCTGATAGAGAAAGATGCCAACGCCGCCAAAATTCCGTGATACTCAGTGAAAGATAGGGGAATTTAAAGTTTTCCGGCAGACGGTAACCAAACATCAGGCCGAGTCCGATCGCGATTAACGAGTAGCCTGCAAAGTCGGCGAAGATCTGGAAACCGTAAGCATAGAGCATGGCCATGAGATTCACTGGCCCGCTGGACTCAAGGGCCGCCCTGCCGATGGTGAGCATAGCAGTTTGTTCTGATAGATTGTCTGCGACGAAAATTTTCAGGAAGTAGCCAGTGACCAAGCAGCGGCGCACGGCTGTCCACTCGATGTCTCGCCACATTTTAGCGCGGATCTGATCGATGAAGTTCCGCGCCTTTACGATCGGCCCTGCTACGAGTTGGGGAAAGAAGACGATATAAAGTGATAGATCTGCCGCTGATGTGAGGCGTCCTTTTCCACGACGACTGAGCCGTTGTTGCGTTTCCGAGGTGACCATGTTTCGATGCACATCGATGAGTAAGCTGAGTGCGTGGAAGGTGTAAAATGAGATACCAATGGGCAGCGGGATCGATCGGATCCAGTTCAAAACTGAGGGGGAAACCCATGCTTCCGGCAGCAACCCATAAATGATCCCCGCGTATTTGAAAAACGCGAGGAAACCGAGATTCAGAATAATCGCCGCTGTTAGCCACCGTTTCGAGCGTCCGCTGGAATCACTCCGCTGCTTCCAAAATAAAATTCGCTCAACCGCGAGCGAGTTGAACATGCAGGAAACTGATAGAAGAATGAGCAGCTTCGGATTTTCCCAACCATAGAAAATCGAACTCGCCACTAACAACAAACTCACCTGCCAAACGCGCACCCATTTCCCTGCGATGGGCAGATAGTAAAGCAGCAGGGTGACTGCTAGCAGTATCAGGAATTCGAAAGAGTTAAACAGCATCCGGCGGGTCGCGTGCTGACGATGGCAACATCGCGCCCATTAGGCAACCACTCGATGAGCGGTTTGTTAACGCATCGTGCATTGTTTCTGCCAGACTCGTATCATGCTGCATCGCTGAAATCAGCCAAAAAGTGCTGCCAGGGAATCCGCGGCAAGTTCGGACAAACTACCGTTGCTCCGATCAAGGCCTGGCGGGGTTCGCCTGCCGAACCTCCACGGCCCCTGACAGCCCGAAGAGCCAAAACCAGCCGCGCTCTTTCCGCAATCCCTATTTTCCCGGCATCCAGGCAAGGCGAGCACTTCGCTTGCATCTCTCCGCCGGGCCGCTTAAAGTTTTGCCCCAGCTTACTGCGGGGTCACTTTTTAAACCGAAACAAATCATGGGAAGACATTTTGAATGCCGCCGCCGCGCCAAGGAATCTAGATGGGCAACGATGTCCAAGGTGTTTCCAAAGTTGGCCAAGTCCATCACCATGGCTGCCAAAAGCGGCGGGCCAGATCCTGAATCAAACGCGCCGCTGCGAGTTGCGATCAATAACGCAAAGGCGCAAAATCTATCCAAAGATAATATTGATAACGCCATCAAACGCGCCGCCGGGAAGGATGCTGCAGATATTTCCGAAATCACCTATGAGGGAAAAGGCCCGCACGGTTCCTTGTTCTACGTGGAGTGCGCGACGGATAACTCGAATCGGTCAGTGGGCAATCTGAAAATCATTTTTAACAAAAACGGCGGTCAATTGATCAACGCGGGACAGCTCGATTTCATGTTCAATCGGAAGTCCGTCATCGAGTTTCCCGTGCCCGCTGGCCGCGATCTGGAGGAGCTTGAGTTGGAGCTTATTGATGCCGGGCTTGAGGAACTCTCGGTGGACGAGGGCATCGTCTCTGCAATCGGCGAATACAGTGCTTTCGCGAGTCTTACCACGGCGGTCGAAGCACTCGGAATTATCCCGACAAAAGCCAGCCTGCAACGCCTGCCTACCCAGCCTATCGAACTTACCGAAGAGCAAATGGAGGAGGTTGAAAAACTGCTAGATCGTATCGAGGACGATGACGACGTGCAGGCGGTTTATACGAACCTCGCCTAACGCTTAGAGGCAGCCCTGTCGGCCAGCTTTTTCTCGATGCGTTTGAGCTCAAGGTGTCCCGTGTCTGGAATATTATCGAGCCGCAACAGGTCGAGCGCGGCTTGGTCGTTGCCCGCCATTTCAAGGACGAGGGCCTTGTCGTAGTTAAACTGAGACCAGTGGATCGCGTGCGCTACAGGATCGAGTCGTAGTCGATGCATGTAAATTTCTAGGTTGCGGATTTCGCGTAGCCCCGCAGCGGGTCCCTCGGTAGCGGCAAGTGCCCGGGCGTAATGCCCGGTGCATGCCACTTCGGCCAAAGCGAAATGGCCGGTGGGAAGTTCGCGCCCGGGCGCGAGGATTTTGTTTTCAGCATGAAAGCGCCGCGCCACTTCAGGCCAGACGGTCCGCTGCCGGTCAATGACCGCCTGCCAGTTCCCCGCTCTAACATCCCGATCCTGCCATTCCCAGATGGCGCGTGCCTGGGTCGGGTATTGATTTAGCTCGTCGTTCAATAACCGATCCAAATCATGCCAGAGAAAAGAGCGTCTCGCGGAAAGGAAAATGAAAACTAACACTAACAAAATCGCCGGAACGCGCGGTGGGATCTCCGTGAATTTCCGCAGTCCGGCATTGAGCACCCATGCGGCTCCAAGGCAAAACCACGGTAATCCGGGGTAAATTCGATATTCCGGCATGAACTCGGGAACTAGAAAGAGGACCCTGAATAGGATCGTGGCGCAATAGATGAAAAGGCAGACGCCTAGCAGCCGGGTGGATTTACAAATGATTAGAAAGACACTGAAAGCAGTGAGGGCTAGGAATCCCGCAGCCGCCCACATGGCGCCGTGATCCGGGATGTTCCAAAATTTTGCACCTACGGGAATCAGCGTTTCTGCGATGTGGTGATCGGAGCAAAGCGACACGGGAATCACGCTGCGCCATGCGAATTCCCAGAACACGCGGCAGAGTGTATAGGCATGGCCCACGATGCGCGGCTCGGACCACCTTGCGAGGCCGCCGCGGTAGATTGGAATCATGCCACCTAACCACAGTGCGACGATGACCGCCAGGACACCCACTACAGGCCATGCGTAGCGCTTGATGATGCGCCAATGGGTGGGTTTTAAAAATGCCGCTCCAACGGTGAGAGTCATGATCAAAGCATGGATCAAGCCCGGTCCTTTTGAAAACGTCGCGCCCGCCATCATCACGAGACAGCCTAGCAGTTTCATCCAGCCGCCATCTTTTAAAAATCTCAATAATGCCCACGCGGCTAACAGCGAAAAAAGGGTAACCCATGCGAGATCTTGGGTCCGAGCATAGTTCGGAATCTCACTACCTAACGGATGCACCGCAAACAAGACGGCTCCGAAAAACGCGACTCGCCCCTGCTCGCGGTCTCTCAGAAAATCGCGGCCGAAGCCATACAACACGCAAGCGATGGACGTGTGCAGCAGCCAGTTCATCGCATGAAATCCCGGCGCGGAAATCCCAAACAAACGATGCTGGAAGATGTAACCTAGATAGGTCCATGCCTGCTGCTTGGTTTCCCAAAAGTGACCGTTCAGAATGATTTCGTTACGCTGGATGATGTCCTTGTCATCCAGGAAAAACTGCGAGCCTAAACACCAAAGATGGGCGAGAGCGCTGGCGGCGATGATCCAAACCACTGGCGGCCAAGTGCGCTTGGAGCATTGAATTTTTCTGGTGGCTTCCATGGGCTGAATCAAACTTGGGGGCTTTTCTAACTCGATGCCTGCTCCCCAGGAGTAAATTCTGAGAGATCGCATGCTTCTGTGGTCAGGGCGTCTTTTTTAGGCGGGGAAGATTTACCAAGTATGAAAGAGGGGCTGATTTTTCGGCTGTTATCGTTTCTCAAACGCTTCATGCCAAGGTCCCAGAAAACATCAAGAGGATTGGTTGGGTAGTCACGATCCAAAAACAGAAACCCCGCCGCAGCCGGAGCTGGACGGGGTTTATTTGAGTTTCGGAGATTTGCTGGATCTGGAGTTTAACGATTACTTCCAAGTCGTCACGTCGTCGGCAATATTACCCTTTCCAGACACACCATCCGCACCGCCGCTCCATACGGCCACGCGGCGGCCATTTAGTGAAGTGCTGTATGTGGGTTGGTTTTCGATTTTTTCGTCATAAGTGCCATCCAGCATGATTTTGAAAAGACCGCCCCATGGATCACGTAAATCCTTCACGGTTTTGCCGTCGGTGTTGTAGATAAGCCCATTCTTATCGGCCTTTCCCTCTTTAACAGAAAGGAATTTTACTGATCGGGTATTCAAAGGACTCGCGCTGGTTTCGGTGCCTAACAAGACATTAAGCAAGTTAGTATCATCGCTGTTGATGGTGGTATCAGCATCCAGCTTGTCCTTCGGCATAGTCCCGTATTCCGTGTAAAAATTATTCACTGCGGATTCGATCGCCACGCAGGTGGCCAGTGCGGTGGTTTTCTTTGCTTTTTGGATCGCTGCACTACCAGCGGCGAAACCGGCCCCGGCAAGTACCGCAATGATCGCGATCACGACGAGAAGTTCAACGAGGGTGAAGCCGTGTTTGCTACGGGATGAATGGGTTTTCATGACGGAATTGATTTTGAATTTCACTGAGACGAGCCAATACGAGACATTGGGGGCTGACAAACCCTCAATTATTCACGCAATGACATGGTGCATACGTAAGTGCGTATTTCATGCCCGGCAAACTAATTCTTTGCATGGAAATCCCGGGCAAGCCTGGCCAAAAATCGAGAGGAACGCACTAACAAGGCATCATGACGGTCATTTGGAATCTAGGATAAATTTCCAAATCCAGCCTCCGCCCCTCCTTTGCCATTGCCGAGAAGGACGGCAGATCGCAAGCTTTCAGCATGCCCGGCAATCATTTGCGAGATCTTATCCTCGACGCCCTCCGCTCTGCCAAAGGAAATCCGCTTTCCAAATCCCAACTCGCCCGTGGCCTCAAAATTCCCGGACCCAAAGTGTCCGAACTCCGGAACACGCTCGAAGCACTCGCGAAGGAAGGGGTTCTCCTTGCTGGGAAGAAAAACACCTACGTCCTGCCCTCCGCCCCGAAAGACCAATTGACCGGCACACTCAAGTTTCAACCGAAGGGCCACGCATTCTTCTTCCCCGATCTCACGGACGAACAGAATCTCGCGAGCGGCATCGACTTCACTCTCCACTCCCGCATTTTCATCGACCGCAGGAACGTCGGAACCTCGCTCGATGGTGACCGCGTGGCAGCCTCGATCATTAAGCAAGTTGCTAGACCGTTCCGCACGCGCAGCGAGTCCACGCCGGAGCCTTCCGATGAAATGCGCGCAAAGGTGGATGAAGTGCTCGTCCGCCGCTCCGGCAGACTGGCTGGCATCTATCGGAAAACCGGAAACTTCGGATGGATCGATTGTGATGATAAAGCCGTCGAGGGCCGCGTGGATGTCGTCGGAGACACCACTGCCATGCCGGGGCAAATGGTCGTCGTCGATCTCGAAGAATGGCTGGATCGTAACACCGACCCGCGCGGCCGCGTGATTGAAGTGCTCGGTTGGCCCGGCGATCCCGGCGTGGATATCATTTCTGTGATTCATCGTTTCGGTCTGCGCACTTCGTTTCCTGATAACGTTCTCGCAGAAGCCCGCGCGGTGCCGGAAGAACCGGAACCATCGGAAATCGCCCGCCGCAAGGATTGGCGCGACAAGCTGGTCATCACCATCGATCCTGCGGATGCAAAGGATCATGACGATGCGATCTGGTTAGAAAAAACGCCGCACGGTTGGACACTCGCCGTCCACATCGCGGATGTGTCCCATTACATTAAACCCGGCAGCCCGATGGATCAGGAAGCCGTGGAGCGCGGAAACTCCACTTATCTGGTAGACCGCGTCCTGCCGATGTTACCTACTGAGTTATCTAACGGAATTTGCTCACTGAAGCCCAATGTGGATCGCTTGACCAAATGTGCGTTGATGGAAATTTCTCATTACGGAGAAATCACCAAAGCGAAATTCATCGACGCCGTCATCCATAGCCGGGCGAAACTTTCTTACGAGCAAGCGCAGGAAATCCTCGACGGCAAACCCGCCCCGGCCGGCTCTGATCCCACGCTCTCTGACATGGTTAGGGAAGGCTGGAACCTCGCCTCCGCCATGCGCAGGCGGCGTTTCGAAAACGGCGCGCTCGATCTCGAAATGCCGGAAATCAAGATCCGCCTTGATGACCAGGGCCGCGCCGAAGTTGCCGAACCCGTGATCCATACCGAGAGCCATCAACTCGTCGAGGAATGCATGTTAGCTGCAAACGAAGCTGTCGCGAAAGTCTTGAGAGAGCGCATGAAACCCGCGATCTATCGGATTCACGATGATCCCGATCCCTCACGCCTCCTCGACTATACCGAAACTGCAAAGGCCCACGGTTATCGCCCAGGTGACCTCACCAACCGTGCCCACATTCAGAAACTGTTGGATGATTCGAAAGGCAGTCCAGAGGAGCACGTGATCAAGTTAGGTCTGTTAAAAAGCCTCAAGCGTGCCGCCTATTCTGCCGAGCCTGTCGGCCACTATGGTCTTGCGAAAGGCGATTACTGCCACTTCACCAGCCCCATCCGCCGCTATGCCGACCTGATCGTCCATCGTGCGCTTCAGCCGCTGCTAGAGAATCCGCCGAAGACCCATGACACCACGCCCTCGCAAGCCGACTTGCGGGAAATTTCCCGCCACATTTCTGATACGGAGCGCACCTCGTCCGATGCCGAAAGTGAAACGAAACAGATCAAGCTGCTAGAGTATCTTGATCGTGTCGCCAGCGCGGAAGAGCCGCCGGTTTTCGATGGACTCATTACTGACGTCCGCCCGATGGGCTTGATGGTCGAGATTCCTAACATGGGCGTGCGCGGCGTGGTGAAACGCGAGGATCTGCCGGAAGGTCGCTGGCGTTTCGAGGCCCACCGCATGGCTTGGGTATCCATGGATGGGAAAATCATTCAGTTAGGGATGCGCCTACCGCTGCGGGTGATTAATATCGATTTCGACAAGCGCTTTGTGGATTTTGCCGTCGCCGGCAGACCTACCACCGAGGGCACGCACGTTCCCACCAAGAGCCCGCTGCCCGCTAAAAAATACGGCAAGCCACAAACCAAACCCGCTTCCAAAGTCGGCCCGCTGAGTCGCAAAGAGAAAGATAAAAAGCCGAAACGCCGTCACAAGCGCCGATAACCGCTTTTCCCTGTCTTGATAGAAAGAACGCGGTATTTTAGAAAACCGCTTCGTTCTCTGGTTTCGCGCGCACCGCCACCTCGTCGCCCACACTGAGAGCGAGTTCATCTAATTGTTTGCGTGAAAGCTCCACATCAAGGAATTGACCATCATTCAGTCGAACGGTGAGTGTCGCGATGGGTCCGGCGGAGAATAAATGTTGCACACGGGCCAGCGAATCCGTGAGAGGCTCATATTCTGCGGCGAACAGCACCTCAATTTCGTGAGGCCGGACGTATCGTACGTCACTGCCTGCTTGCAGTTTATTCACGTTGCCAAGGAATTCGTAAACAAACGGACTGCGCGGTTGATCATACACGGCTTGCGGTTTGCCGACTTGTTCGATGCGCGCGTTGCGCATCACAACTACCTGATCGGATAGTTCTAAGGCCTCCTCTTGGTCATGAGTGACAAAGAGTGTCGTCAGTCCGATTTCATCGTGAAACTGCCGCAACCAGCGCCGTAGGTCCTTGCGAACCTGGGCGTCGAGCGCACCAAACGGTTCGTCTAGCAGAAGTACCTTTGGCCGGATGGCGAGGGCGCGGGCGAGTGCCACACGCTGGCGCTGGCCACCGGAGAGTTCGTGCGGTCGGCGCTTGTCGAGGCCCTCAAGCTTCACAAGTTTGAGCAGCTCCATCACGCGGTCACGGATGTCCGATTTCTGCGGACGTTGCACACGGGGCAGCACGCTGAGTCCAAAGGCGATGTTCTGCGCCACGGTCATGTGGCGGAACAATGCATAGTGCTGGAACACGAAACCGACGCCGCGCTTGCGAGCTGGAATCTCACTCACATCTTCACCGTGGAACGAAATTTTCCCCGGCCCCGAATCCGCGAACTCCAGACCGGCCACGATGCGAAGGAGTGTGGTCTTGCCTGAACCCGATGGACCTAACAATGCCGTGAGCGAGCCATCCGGCACTTCGAGTGAAACGTCTTCCAAAGCGGCATAGCTGCCGAAGGATTTGCTGATAGATTGAATCGAAATAGACATGAGGTGAAAAGATTACTTGTGATCGGATGAAGTGTGCCTGGTGAAATGCTCGACCACGCTTTTCATCCCGAGCGTCACGAGTGCGAGAAAAGCGAGTAAGGTGGCACAAGCAAAAGCGGCGCTGAATTGATATTCGTTATAGAGAACTTCCACATGCAGCGGCAGCGTGTTCGTTTCTCCGCGGATGTGACCGGAAACCACGGATACCGCGCCGAACTCGCCCATGGCGCGGGCGTTGCAGAGCAATACTCCGTAGAGCAGGCCCCATTTAATGTTAGCAAGGGTTACACGAAAAAACACGTGCCAGCCGCTGGCCCCAAGCGTGACCGCCGCCTCCTCCTGATCGCTGCCCTGGCTTTCCATCAGCGGGATCAGCTCTCGGGCCACGAAGGGAAAGGTGACGAATGTGGTGGCGATGACGATGCCCGGCAGAGCAAAGATGATCTTTGGATCTGCTAGCCAAATCGCAAAATCGGAGAACAGCCAACCGAATCCCTGATGCTGTGCGAGCCAAGCTGTGAAGCGGGCAGCGGGCGCGAAAGTATCCGCCATCGCTGTCTGTGGAAACCAACCCCTCGCACCAAATAACAGCACCCAGACGAGACCCGCGATGACTGGAGAAACCGCAAACGGCAGGTCAATCAGTGAGACTAACAAAGAGCGGCCACGAAATTTGAATTTCGTCACCAGCCATGCGGCAGAAACCCCAAACAAGGTGTTGAGCGGCACGGAGATTCCTGCTGCCAATAGCGTGACCTTGATTGCTGAGGCCGCAGCCTCGTCGTGAAGGGAGGCTAAAAACACCTCCCATCCCTTGCGGAATGCTTCTACAAAAACAGCAGCTAAGGGCAAGAGCAGGAAGAGCGAGAGCACCAACACAGCCGCGCCTATCAGAAGAAAGCGGACTACAGCGGATTCGGTAGTAACGGAGCGTTGGGACATGGTTCAGTGGTTCTGCCAATTGAGGCGGCGTTGAAGTAGATTGATCAGGAATAACAGGGCAAACGAAGCCATCAACATAGCGGCCGCGATGACTGCTGCCGCCTCATACTTAAATTGTTCTAACTGACCAACGACGAGCAGTGGCAAGATTTCTGTTTTCAGTGGTAGGTTTCCTGAAATGAAAATGACCGAGCCGTATTCGCCGATCGCCCTTGCAAATGCGAGGGTGAAGCCGGTGATGAGGGCGGGGATGAACATCGGGAAAATCACTCGCCAGAAGACCGTCCACCGCCCGGCACCCAGAGTGGCTGCGGCCTCCTCATATTCGCTGCCGAAATCCTCCATCACCGGTTGCAAAGTGCGGACAACAAACGGGAATCCGATGAATGTTAGGGCAATGAATACACCTAACGGACTATAGGCCGCTTCGATTCCCCACTTGGCAAGGTATTCACCGATCCAACCGTTAGGCGCGTAGATCGCCGTGAGCGTGATGCCGGCCACGGCGGTCGGCAGAGCGAAGGGCAGATCCACCATGGCATCTAAAAATTTCCGCCCAGGGAATTGGTAACGCACGAGAACCCAAGTGACGAGCAGCCCAAAAACCGTGCTAACCGTCGCCGCCGCTGCGCTTGCCCCGAAGGTCAGCTTGGCTGCCGCGATCACCTGCGGCGTGGTGAGGATCGCCCACCACTCCGCCCCACTCAGCCTAGCGGCCTTGAGGAACAAGGCCGCTAGGGGGATGAGGATGATCAGGCTGAGATAGGTGATGGTGAACCCCATCGACAGCCCGAAACCAGGAATGACGCGTCGTTTTGACATTGGCAGTTAGAAAATAATTTTTCAGCGGCCTTTGTAAATCTCATCAAAGGTGCCACCGTCTTCGAAGTGGATTTTCTGCGCTTTACCCCAACCTCCGAATTCTTTGTCAATGGTGACGAGGTTGATTTTTGGGAAGTTGCCCGACCATTTGGCGAGAGCCTTGGCATCGCGCGGACGATAAAAGTTTTTCCCGGCGATGTCCTGGGCTTCCGCGCTGTAGAGATAAGCAAGGTAGGCCTTTGCCAGTTCCTCGGTCCCATGTTTTTTAGCGTTCTTCTCGACCACCGCGACCGGTGGCTCTGCTAGAATGCTGATCGATGGAATGATGATCTGGGTCTTTCCCGGGAATTCTTTTTCGATTAAATGCGCCTCATTTTCCCATGATAGAAACACATCGCCGATGCCGCGTTGTGCGAACGTGGTGGTAGAGCCGCGGGCACCGGTATCTAGCACAGGAACGTTTTGATAGAGTGCGCGGATGTATTCCTTCACCTTCGCCTGATCGCCGCCAAATTTGTGATCCGCGTAAGCCCAAGCCGCGAGGTAATTCCAGCGCGCACCGCCGGAAGTTTTAGGATTCGGAGTGATCACTTTGATTCCAGACTGGACGAGATCTCCCCAGTCCTTGATGCCCTTGGGATTGCCTTTTCTAACGACGAACACGATGGTTGAGGTGTAGGGCGAGCTGTGGTCCGGGTATTTTGCCTGCCAGTCTGCCGGGAGCAGATTTCCTTGTTTGGCGATCGCGTCGATGTCGCCGGATAAGGCGAGCGTCACCACGTCCGCGCTTAGCCCGTCGATCACGGAGCGCGCCTGCTTGCCCGATCCGCCGTGTGATTGTTTAACGGTGAGAGCTTTTCCAGTTTGCTGTTTCCATTGTTTGGCGAATGCGGCGTTGAACTCTTGATAGAACTCCCGGGTGGGATCGTAAGAGACATTGAGTAGCTCATCGGCAAAAATGCTGGAAGTGAGCAGTGATGAGAGAAGGGTGAGCAGTTTAAATGTTTTCATAAGAGATATTTTAAAGTTAAATTTTTTTGATTAGAACGAAACGCGGACGCCGGCCAAGTAGGTGATGCCCTCGTAGTCATCGTTTGAGGGGCCGCCATCGAGGTGGGCGTATTCCGCCCCGGCCATCAACTTGAGCTTGTCACCGTAGATGAAGTATTGAGCGCCGAAATAAAGCGCTTGATACTGATCCCCCTTCGCCTTGCCAAAAGGAACAACGTCCGGCGCGGCTTGTTCATAACGCTTTTGGGCGCTCAGGCTTCTATCGCCATCTCCCGTAGCATAAGAATAGCGACCGACTAGCTGCAACTTCGTTGGGATCAGGTCATAGGTGGGTTGAATATAGAATCCGAACACATCTCCATTCCCCTTGTCTCCGCCTTTTGGCACGTAATCCGAACCCGTGGCATAGAAGGTCTCTAACACCACATTGGTGTCACCTCCCTTAGCAACAAATGTGGTGGAAATGATGTCATCATATTTTCCTAACACTAAATCCCCGGTTTTGCGATTGCTGTGCAGCCAATCGAGATTGAAGGAGGCCTTTTCGAGATTTAGCAGATGTTTGAAATCATATCCGACTCCTAACGAGTAGGATGTGCCGCCATCAAGATCCCCGAATTCTCCATCGCCAAAAGCTCCGCCTCCTCCGGTAGTTGTCGGGGTGCTGTTGGAGTAGATTCCACCACGCCATGAAAATTCTTCCGTGGTGCCCTCGATTGTTAGCGCGGTGGCGCGGTTAATCCCGAGCTGATTAAAAATCTGACTACGTTCGAATGTAGGCTGGGTGTTCGTGGACTCTAGCCAGTCATATTGGCCGATCAATGGTTTGGTTTTCCCGGCGGTGATACTAAGCCATGATTTGGGTTTCCAGCGGATGTAAGCATCGACTAGACCGTCATAGAGATCTTGGAATTGGTCATTGCTCTGCGCATCCACGCGGACTTCGACTTTTTTCTCAAACAGTTTAGCATCAAACCCGAAGCGAGAACGACGATCTTCCCAAGCATCATCGGTGCCTTGTGCGGAGTCCACGGAGTGGAACTGACCCTGATAGCGGCCGCGGAGTTTGAATTCCTCGAGGATGGGGTTCAAGTCGTCCTTGTAGAGGGTCGCGTAACCCCAGAGTAGGTCAAATGTGCTAGGTTGGATGAATTCGGTGGAGGAATTCTGAGCACTTGCGAGCATCGGAATTATTGTTAGGCCAGCAAGCGCGGTTGTGAGCTTCTTGGTATTGCGGATTTCAGTTTGTAGGGATCGTTGTGTTGTTTTCATGGTTGTCTGCGGGGCGTCCGCGTCCGGTGGTCCGGTGGGCGTTCGCAGTTGGTTTGTATAAGTTGCCCCCGGGTGTTCGGTGGGCGGATGAGAGAGTTGTGTAGTAAAAAGACCGATCAGACGTGGGGGATCAATAGGCGCGACCGGCGGTGTCATTGGCATCGTGGCGGACTGCGCTTCTTGGGTTCCTCCGGTGGTCCGGTCGGTCTCTTGAAGCTGGGAACGAGCGGGCCGCTCGCTAGGATGAAATGGACTTGTGACTGTTAGCCCCCTCATCGCGTGCAGCGACGATGCGGGTTTTCTCGATGCTCTCGATCTGGGTCACGCGCCCTTCATGGACCGTGATCTGGATTGATCCAAAGCGGAGATTGGCCACTTTTTGTCGAACGACTTCTAACCAGTCGGTTGTCGGGGCCTCAGAGGAGGGGTGTTCAGAAATGATCGCGCTCATTAGATTCGTTGGTATGTATTGCGAGTTGAGATAAGCCTGCTAGAAATCCATCGGCGGGGTCGGCTTTGCGTTTGGAGGAAGTGTCGGCAGTGGCGTAAATTTCAGCAGTCGCGAATGGGGGGACGATCCCGTCTCGCCGCATTTTGCGCAAGGTGACCTCCACGACTTGGGCGACAGTGTATCGATCAAGAATGTTCGCGATCGCATTGCGGACATCGATCATCAGCATGCGAAGTCCGCAGTGATCCTCATCGGGACAGGTGCATGGCTGATAGGCATTTTCGCTGGCGCAGCAGATCGGCGCGAGGCGGCCATCCATCAGGCGGACAAGTTGGCCAATGCCGATTTCGCTGGCGGGTTTAGCAAGAGCATAGCCGCCGAATTTCCCCCTGTGGGTTTCGACGAGCCCCGCTTCGCGCAGCTCCTGTAGAATGCGCTCGACGAATTTCAGGGGTAAGCGGTTCGCTTCGGCGAGTTCTGCTCCTGAAACCGTGCTCCGTCCAACTTCGGTCGCGATACCGAGATTGATCGTAGCGCGCAACGCGTATTCAGCTTTTTTTGATAGGTGCATTCGGTTATCTGGAGTGATTGGTATGGATTAAGGCCGGGTTGCCAAGACAAATTTTCACGAAATGATCTTTATCGCTGAATACGAGCGAGTTAAGTTTAAAATTCAATGACAATCGTCGGGTTTTTACCTCATTGAGGTTTATTAATCATAGCGGTTGGTAGTCCGCTAAGGCAACCTCCGCTAATCAATCAGTGTTTAAACTCGCAGGATGAGTCTCTGGCGAATTTTCTTCCATCGCAAAACTCGAGCGGACTGAAATCCGCGCTCTGATTTGGGGGATCAGATGAAGCGCACGGCGTGCTTCTTAGAGAGCTTGAGGACGTCGCCTGAGGATAGGGAAACGGTGGTGTTTGGATCAGTTAGTTTCTCGCCGTTGAGTTGGACGGAGCCAGTGGTGATGAATTGTTTTTTCAGCTCACCGTTAGATTTTTCCAAGGCGAAGGCGGCTTGGAAGGCGTGGGCGGTGAGGCTAAGCACAGTGAGATCGGCGGGAAGATCCACGATGGAAATTTGTGGAAGCTCGGCTGCGGCGAGGTCTTTTTTTGAAAAGCGCGTGTCCCAATCCGCGCGGGCGGCGGGGCCAGCTTCTTCGCCGTGGTAGCGGCTAGTGATTTTCTCGGCGAGTGACTTTTTCGAATCCATCGGGTGTCCGTTAGGATCCCGGGATTCGCCTAGCAGGAGCAGATAGTAACGGTCCATCAGCGCGTCGGAAACGCTCATGAGCTTGCCGAACATTTCCTGTGGCGCATCGCTGACGCCGACGTAGTTGCCGTAGGATTTGGACATTTTTTTAACTCCATCCAGTCCTTCGAGTAGTGGCATGACCATGACGACCTGTTGCGGTTGACCTTCTTCTTTCTGGAGATCCCGACCGACGAGGATGTTGAACAGTTGGTCGGTTCCGCCGATTTCGACATCGGCGCGGATTTCTACGGAGTCCCAGCCCTGCATGATGGGGTATTGCAGTTCGTGGAGGCGAATTTCCTGTCCCGCATCAAGGCGGGTGCGGAAGTCTTCACGTTGGAGCATCTGTTGGAGAGTGACGCGCCCGTTGAGCTTGAGGATTTCCTCGTAGGTCATTTTGCGAAACCAGTCGCCATTGTAAACGATCTCGGTTTTTGATTTATCGAGAATCTTGAATGCCTGATCGGTGTAGGTCGCGGCATTGACTAACACTTCATCGCGAGTGAGAGGCGGGCGGGTGGAAGAGCGGCCAGTGGGGTCACCGACAGTGGCAGTGAAGTCACCTATCAGAAGCACAGCTTGGTGGCCGAGGAGCTGGAACTGGCGAAGTTTTTCTAAAGCGACGGTGTGGCCGAGATGAATATCTGGAGCGGTGGGATCGACGCCTAGCTTGATACGCAGGGGGCGGCCGAGACGGAGTTTTTCGAGCAATTCCTTTTCAGATAGAACCTTGGCGGTGCCTGCGATGAGCTGGGAGAGTTGTTGTTCGGGAGACATAGATTTTAGAAAATTCTAAATGTTAAATCTTAAATTCTAAACATGAGATCAGAAGTCACGGGGTGTCATTTCCAAGCGATCATCTTTCTCTTCGTTTAGAATTTAATGCTTAAGATTTAATGCTTCATCTTTGCAGGTGAAGTTTGAGAATGCGTTTTACTTCCTGCGCGGCTTCCGCGTTGTCGGGGACTCCGTGACCGCTTGGGACGATGAGTTCGGAGGCGACCGGCGCGACGTGAGATGACCAGTAGGGGACGATGCCGTCGCTGCTATTCGGAGTATCCCCTTTTCCGCGGTCACCGATGATCGAATGGAAGGTCACATTTTTGGGAAGCGGCAAGTGAGTGAGTGCAATGTTAGACTGGTCCTTGGGCGAGAGGCTACTGATTGAGTTGGGCATGTCGGGCTTGGCCTGGCTGCCCTTCAAAGCATCGTTCACGCCTTGGATGGTGGCGTCCACAAGTTCGACAGTGAGTTTTTTCGGAAGGTGGATGAGCCGCGAAATCCAGACTGCGGCACGGAAGGTGGCCACAGGGCTGCCTTGGTGTGGCACCGCCATAAAGATAACACGTTTTGGTTCTGTTAGCGGCTTGTAGAGGGTGGTGTCCCGGATGAGCTGGCGGGTGGCAGCGGAGACCTTGAGTTGATCGATGGGCACCTTGAAAACGGCATCATAAAACTTCGTTCCCGGAGCGGAGACGCTGGAACGCGTGACGAGCCCGCCCATTGAGTGGCTGATGATGACCATTTTGTTGAGATTGTAATCATCGCCCTTGGTGCGGGCGTAGGCGCAGGCAGCGCGCATCTCTTCCCGGAATTTCATACCACTGTAGAGCCAAGGATTGCCAGTCGGGTAGTTGAAAAGCCAGAGCTGATAGTGCTCACGGAACCACGGCTCAGGGGCGAGAGTATTGATGATATTTTTGAATGCGTCCGGCGATGACACGAGGCCGTGAACGAGAACGATGGGAATTTTGTTAGGGTCGTAAGGTTGGATGAAATAGAGGCCCGTTTCTTCGGAAAAACGCTCGGGCATGATGACGTTTTGGATCTTGAGGTCATCCAGATCGCACATCTGCCAGAAGAAAGCATTAGGAGCGGTCCAATCGGCGGCGAGCTGGTGGCTGGCGCTGCCAATGGCAAGATCATTGTCGAGCCAGCGTTTCGGAAATCGCCATACGGGAGGGCCAGAGCGGTCGAAGGCGAGGTAGGTGGTTAGATTGTAAGGGAGACCGTTAGGCAAAATAAAAGGAGAACGCTTTTCTCCCACCGGCGAGGTTTTTTTCCAACCGACGAGTGGCACGCCGATTCCATCCGTAGTCTGATGGGTGCCGACAGAATGCACGTTCACCTGAGAGGCGGGGAACATCGCATCGAGCTTGGTCAAATCCGTCTGCCAGGCGTCTGGAGGCGCGATGGAGGTGCCGAGGTGGGCCGCGCGAGAGTTCCAATCCCCGGGGCCGCAGGCGAGTTGGTCGAACAATTTGCCCACGGCAGAGTTGTATTCCGCTTGTGCGGTAGGCCACTCTGTTTTGCGAGACGGGTTGGCGAGTACGCTCCAGTTTTTACCCGCAGTGGCGATGAGTGTGCTAGCTGGGACCCGAGAAGCGGCAGGCACTCGGACGCAGCGGGGAGGCTGTGGCGCACCGCATTGGCAGAGCAGGACGAGCAGTAGGATGGGGACAATTCGGAGCAATTTGGGGTTCATCAGCGCATAGAAATTTCGGGAGGCGGGCGCTAGGATGGCTTTTGCCCGGTTTCTGCCAAGTCTGGAAACGGGAGGGTAGATTTGGGGGTTAAGCGAGGGGAATTTAAGCGAAGGAAAATGAAAGATGAGAAAATTCGGAGTCCTCGCTTTCGTTCATTTGCCTCCGCTGCAAAGGAACCCTTCGGCATCGAGGAAACATCCCTCGGGTAGGACCAATCCTTTTTCAGGGGCGGCTGGACCATGGGCCCGAGAATTTGATAGATACCAGCCGGGCAAGAGTTTACCCCACGCCGCATTCTTGTGGCCGAGCTGAATGCTTTCGGCCTCATCGCTCGTTGGTGGGTGAGGCATCGACATCGCGATAACCGTGCCATCCACCGCGAGGCAGGGAAGATGGAGCACGCCCGCAGCTTGAAGAGGCTCAAGGGCGCGTTCCCCGAAGTCATAAAACGCGATGGGTCCGGGTGTTGTTGTCTCTTCTAACACCTGGCGCAAATGATCCCCACCGACCCATACCCCGGCACTCGGTAAGTCGCGAATTTCCACACGTGCGGCAAAAATTTCGGGAAACGTCAAAATCACGCTCGGTAGGCCTAACAGGACCGGATCATCTTTTAGCACGGAAAAGGGGCCCCGCCTTTGGAGCGAGTTTACCTGCCCGATCTGATGGCTATTCACCCACATGCACCGCCGGATGGATTCACCGCTCGCGCGAAAACTTTCGAGCGCCTTGCCATGTCCATTTGGCATCCGCCAACCCCAGCTCGGTGCCTTAAAGCGATCTCCAATTGCCTCGGCAGATGCGGCTAACAAGCCATTTCTAACGATTTCTAAACTCGCAACCGCTGGGGCGATTTCGTGACCGAAAGCAATCGTCATTCCATACGGGAGCTTCGTAGGCCACTTGCTAAAAAATCTCCCTCGCTCGAACGAGGAAATGGAGCCCCATGATCCGTCGCACCACATCGGAATGAGCGGGTGCCCGGCCTTTTTGGCGGTGAGTTCGAAGCCCCGGCGCAGCTCGCTCAATGTGCCTGTGCGCGTCAATTGCCCCTCGGGAAATAGACAGACAAGATCGCCATTTTTCAAAGCACGAATCATCCCGCGGATCGCTTCCAAAGGCTGATCTTGGCGGATCGTCATCGTGTCGAAAATACTCACAAAAATCCGGATCGCTCGCGATTTCATGAAGGCTTCGTCCATCACAAATCGCACCGGTCGCGGGCTGGCAGCGGAGATGAAAAAGGCATCCATGAACGTCACGTGATTGGGCAGCAACAAGGCCCCTCCCTGCGCGGGAATGCGCTCGGGGTGGACTACGCGAATCCGATAGATCGAAAGGATGATCGCGCCGCCCACCAAGCGGATGAAATCGGCGGGCAGCAGTCCGACGATCGACACGGTCATCAAACCACAAACCACTCCGATGAATGCAATTTCATAGCGGAATCCCATCGGAGCGGAGACGCCTAACACCTTGTCCGTGTATTCAAACAGTCCGATGACTAACACCGCAATGATCCCCGCGAAACAATCTTGTAGGTTCACTGCCGCTTGCAATTCACCCCGTTTTGCAGCCGGATAGCGGTCCTGCATCCAAGCGCTGAGTGGCGCGAGGAAGACCGCTGCGGAGAACGCTAACAGCGCAAGAACCGTTAGAAACAACCAACCACCAGGGACGATGAAGGCTAGGGTGAGTGCAGTGAGAGTCATCACCATACCCGCGACGGGAACCCATCCGAGTTCGATCCTTTTGCGTAACAGAAACGAAGCAAACCCGAAGCCGCCCGCCATTCCCAGCGATGCGGCGGCCATGAAGATGGAAGACTGCGTGCCAAAGCCCTCGCCGCCACCAGTCATTTCCTTGGCCAGTTTGACCGACCAGAGATTGATAAACGCCGCGAAGCCCCAGAAAAAAGCCACGCCGAAGGACGCCCTGCGCAAAGGCGTGTCCCGCCACAGGTCTGCTAGATTCAGGAAATGGCTGACCATCAATTTCGGAGTGAAAGGAGGCCCGCCCTGAGCCGGAACGCGCGGCACGGCCCATGCCATCGCCAGAGTGGGCACCGCGAGGCCGGCTAACAAAAGTAAGGGATTCAAGGCCGCGTGCCATGCGGTGTCCGCGCTGCCGCCGTGCCCCGTGAAGCGGTGATCAAACAACCAGCCCGCAAAAATTTGACCGGCGAGGATGGCTAACATGGCGGTCATTTGTTGAATCCCGGCCGCAAATCCTAGGTGCTTTGAGCCGACGAGTTCCTTGTTGATTCCGATTTTAGCCGGGCTGAAAAATGCCGACTGCACCGCCAGCGCGAAAAATCCACTGAGCGCAAAGGGCATGTTTTTCATCATCACTGCCAAGCAGATGCATGTCAGCACGATGGCCTGAAGAATGCCAGCGGCGAGCATGACATCGCGCTTGGAAAAACGGTCACTCACCCAACCCGCAAGTGGGGCGAAGAGGACCATCGGTAGCGCCATAAGCAAGCCCGCGGCCGACGGCACATCGACCTCGATGCCTGCTCCCACCGGGATGAGCAGGGCAAAACCAACCGCTCCGCCCAGGGGGATGAGTGTGAACTGGGCAAGCTTGTCGTTAAACGCATTCTGAGTTTGCTGAACAATCATG
>JANYEC010000067.1 GCA_025363295.1 Akkermansiaceae bacterium | reverse complement strand
CGACAAGGAAGACGTCGCCAAGATTCTTCCCCTTCACAACTTCAAACAGGGTGAGCCTTACTACCTCGCTGTCTTCCTGGTCGGAGCCTATCAAGAAACCTTAGGTGACTTGCATAATTTGTTAGGTGATACCAATGTCGTCGGTGTGCACCTTGAAAATGGCAAGCCCGTTTACACTCACGAAGTCGAGGGCGACACCGTGGCGGATGTGCTCACCTACGTTGAGTTCGACCCCAAGGAGCTCGTCACCCGCTTCCGGACCTTTGCTGAAAAGGCCGTCACGGAAGGCCGTATTTCGCCAAAAGAACGGCGCGAGATTCTCGATCTTTTCCGCGAAGGACTTTCAGGATACACGTATTTCGAGAGCTAGTGTCTCGTAAACTAGTAATGGGTGAATACCGCGCAGGTTCAAAATCTTGGGGAGCACACGCGCCCTCGCGTGTGGTTTTCGACGCCCTCGTCGAAAATAGCTTGGAATGGCTTGCAACGCCCGTCTTCGGCGAGTGCGCCAAAGACAACACGCGAGGCGCGTGTGGTCCCCAACGATGCTTCGCCACCTCCCCATCCGTCATTGTGAATTTTACGGGACACTGGTCCATTTGCTAAAAGTCATTTCCGAAGTGAAACGCGGAGGCGCGGAGATCGCAACGGGAAGCGCGGAGGCAAATCAAGTATCTCGCATCTCTGCGCCTCAATGTTTCGCTTACGCCATGAGATTCTTTCCGTGAGAGGAGGGCACAAATCATGAAGAATAGCGGCAATCATTTTTGTTAAAGGGCCTAAACGAAAAAAGGCCGCCGGGGCACCCACCCCGACGGCCAAGCTGAACAACTTCAACACACCCGCAGTGTGACCCGCGAACCGTATGAGGCTGACAACTGCTGTTCACCCTTACATGAAAACGCGGACTTTCGTACGGTCTTCAGTGGCTTTAGACTCCTTGTGACAGGCAGTGTTCAAAAATAGGCAGATTTTTTTATCCTGCCAGCATCCCTCCCACTTATTGGCGGTGGATCGGGCGGATCGTCGGCTTCATCGTGCTAAATGCCGCGGGTGGGTGATCCGTGGTGATTTTTGTCGTGGTGTGCGTCTGGCTTGCTTTGTCCGCAATGGGGATGGCATTCACGGGAGGAAGGACACCCGGGCCATCGGCAAACTCACGTGTCCGGGGGGAGACCTTGTAGCGCCCGTCCATGTCCGCTTGGACGTTATTAAGTGAACGATCGCTATTCACAATCGAAGGCTGGATAAAGACCATCAGCTCGGAACGATCCTTGCTGTTGACGTTTGAGGAGAAGAGCCTGCCAAGATACGGAATGTCACTGAGGATCGGAATGCCGCTTTTGACTTGGTTGTTTTTGGAGACAATCAAACCCCCTAGGACAATCGTATTGTTGTTTGGGACCGTGGCGGTAGTGAGGATCTCGCGGGTGGTAATCGTCGGCACGTCACCGACACCTTCGATTTTACGAGTGATGCCTTGCTCGTCGTTAAGCAGGTTAATCTGCATGGTGATTTCGTTGTCAGAGTTCACCAATGGGACGACCTCCAATTTCAAAACCACATCCTGATATTCGATGTTGGTGCTGGAAAAGTTACCGCTGTTGTTGCTGCCAGTGGGAACTGCTATGCGCTCACCGCTGGAGATGACGCCCTTTTGGTTATTCGAGGTGAAAATACTCGGTCTGGAAAGCACCGTGAAATCGGACTTCGACTGCAGCGCTTTGAGGAAAATACTGAGGTCCCCCACCGTTCCGTAGGCGCGAAGGCCGCCACCTGCGATGGCGCGCGTGTCGAATTGAGGGAGAGAGGGTAGAGTGACCACTCCTTCTTTGGGCGGGTCAGGAGTGAAAATAGGCAAGCCAGAGCCGCCACCACTTAGGAAGTTACCACCGTTCAGCAGATAGCCAACCCCTGTTTCGCGACTGTCGTTGAGCGTCAACTGGCCGATGACTGTGGAGATCATGACCTGATCGGGCTTCACGTCGATTTGATCGAGTAGGCGTTCGATGATTTCCAAGCCGGAGGGTGGGCCTTGGACGACGATCGAATTGGTAATGTTATCGGCGACGAGCAGTGTACGACCGACAAGTTTGGACTCGGGAGCTGAGCTGGCCGCCGGTGAATCGAGCGAACTGCCACCCCCGCTGCCGCCGGAACTTCCACCACCAAAACCACTGCCTCCACCGCTTCCGCCGAAACCACTGCTGCTGCCACTGCGGCTTGAACCACTGCCGCTGGATCCGCTGCGGCTTGACCCGCTGCGGCTGGAGCTGCCGTTTTGCCGATTACCGGCTCCGTTTTGTGCGCCTGCATTTCGGCTCGCACCGGGTGGGGTCGCGCCACCACTGGCTGCCCCGCCACTACCGCCGCTGTCCCCGGTGCCGCTGAAGGCGCGGGTGAGTGCGTCTCCGGCGATGGGCAGGAACTCAGAGACAGTGAGGAAACGGAGTTTCCGACGGAGGAAATTTTTCTCACTCGTTTCCACATCGAACTCGCGGACGAGGCCCTCGACGAATAACAGATCGACCGGACGACCCATCGCGAAAATGCGGTTAGTGCGAGGGTCTGGGATGATTTGCACCGGAGTCGCCTCGCCGCTGCTGCTGGCTCCATTCTGAGCGCTACCTGCAATAGGCGGGGCACCAGGAACCGGTGCGGCGGCATTGTCTGCACGCTGGATGCCGGCGGTGGTTTGGGCGGATTGTTGGGCGGTAAGTAGCTCGGTAAGCGTGGATGCGATTTCGGTGACATCGGCGAACTGGACTTTGATGAAACGGGTCCCGACCTGTGAGGATGGCTTGTCGATTTCCTTTTTTAAGTCGATGAGCTTGCGGATGAGCGAGGTATTTTCTGTGATGACGACGGCCGAGGCATTCGGCACCGGGGCGATGGAGCCGTAAGCGCCGAACTGGCCGATGATCTGAGTGAAGGTATTCACGGCTTCAGCGGGCTTGATGTAGCTGAGGTTCATGACGTAGGAAATGACAGCGTCGCCCTCGGGGAGTGGGTCATTTTCATTGTAAATCTTCACGCCACGGTTCGTGGGGCGGATGCTGCCGTTTGCCGTCAGGATGAAAAGATTTGGATCCTCCTCGTCAGGAACGAAAACGAAACCTTCTAAGGTGGCGGCTTTTCTCAAAAGGTCTGCAGCGCTTGCATAAGTAAGCGGATCTTTCGGGCTGGCGTCTTGGATGAAGGAAAACTCTGCGGTGGCGGCGGCGGTGGGGACTAAGACGCGATGGCCGGTGTATTTCCGATAGAGGCCAGCAAGTGCTGAGCCACTGAGCTTTGGCTCTTCGATCGGCTCGGTGATTTTGGTTTCCCCTAACGAAAGCGCAGGTCTAACGGCTGCGGGGGCGGGCATTTGCGCCGGAGCACCGGCCGCAGGGGCAGGAACATTACCGGGAACGGCCACCCCTGGCGGAAGCCCGGGGGCAGGATTTGGAACCGCAGGTGGTGCCTGCG
>JANYEC010000048.1 GCA_025363295.1 Akkermansiaceae bacterium | reverse complement strand
TCGCGGCGGGCGGAGATTCACGAGCGTTTCACCTATCGGATGCATCATCTCAGCGAGTTCATGAAGACTTTGCTGCAACGTTTCACGCGATGGTTCAATCGCACTCATCAACGGACCGGGACGCTTTGGGAGGAGCGTTACAAGAGCGTGATCGTTGAAAGCGGGGACGCTGCTAGAACCATGGCGGCCTATATTGATTTGAATCCGGTGAGAGCCGGGATGGTGACGGACCCGGCGGATTATCGCTGGAGCAGCTATGGTGAGGCGATAGGCGGCGGAAACAAAGGCAATGGCAAGAAGGCGCGGGAGGGGTTAGTGAGGGCGATGATGTCAGCGAAGGGCGTCGGATTTCAGGTGGAGAAATGGCCTGAGGTCTCGCGGCAATATCGGCGTTTGATGGGGATGGCGCTGGAGCAAAAGGCGATGAAAGCGAAGGTGGATTCAAACCATGTCCGTCTGAAAACGATGAACACCGCCGAGGCACTGGAGAGCGGTGAGAAGGAGACGGTTTTGAAAGAGCTGGGGGTCGCGAAGATGCTGCGATGCCGGGTGCGTTATTTCACCGATGGAGCGGTGATCGGCAGCAAGGAGTTTGTGAACGAGGTGTTTCGGAATGCACGCGAGAGATTCGGTCCGAAGCGCAAGGACGGGGCGCGCAAGATGAAGGGGAGTGCCGCACCTGCGGAGGGATTGTGGAGCGTGCGTGATCTACGAGTGGGGATAGGATGATTTACCCGAGAGGTGAAGTTTTTCTCGAAGTTAGAAGGGGGTCACAAGTTCGCAGACAAACTGTATTGAGCAAGCGACCCCGCGCCTTCCTGCCAGTCATCCGCGCGTACTTGCCGAGCATCATTTCGGTGTATTTTCCGATTCTTGTTTCACTCATTTCCATGGCTGGCATCACGGTGTCCTCTTTTATGAGGCAAGACGCTAGGCGGATGCCTCCTTGACTTGTCCTTCGATGGCTACGGATTGCATACGCGGCGTACATGACAAACTATTCATGTACGAGTCAGGTTGTTTTCACAAACCCCTGCTTGACTCGCCGTAGCTATGGACTTGAAAATCCCAAGGAATGGGGTCGTGTGACGCAATTGTAAGTTTAAAAAATCGGGAAAATATCGAGTGTGCAGAAATAACAGAACGTGAAATTCTGGCCGAGCAGGAAGTATCATCCATCCATTAAATCCCACTTAACATTTTGAAGAATCCCCGTAGGCAGACGTTATCGGACGTGAATTCAAATAGGAGTCCGGCGTTTTTACCTCTCCCGTGCGGTCTTGGATTTTCCCCGAGAAGGGCGCTCGTATTGCTGGCAGGAATGCTGTGCCTCAATGGCTGCGCCGCCTATCGAGCGCTTTCGCTAAACCCCAAGGATGTCGAGCGGGCGCTTCATCCGTTAGAGGGGAAAGCACTTTCTATCGCAGTGAGTGAAATCAAACACCCACTGCTCCGCCCGATGCGGCTGGACGCAGGTGATGGCCTTTCTCCAGACGAAGCGGCAGTGCTTGCGGTGGTGCTCAATCCATCGCTGCGGGCCACGCGCGATCAAGTGGACGAGGTGAAGGCTCAGCTTCTCATTGCGGGCATCCTTCCGAACCCTCAACTCAGTGGCAATCTCGATTTCGTCACAGGTGGGGCGACGGCTGGCACCCAGACCGGCACCGGCTTCGGGCTGAACTGGGATTTGCGTTCCTTGATTACCCATGGGCAAGAGGTGGCCAGTGCCCGCGCCGACGAATATGCAGTCCGGTTAGACGTGGCGTGGCAGGAATGGCAGACCGCCCTCGAAGCACGGTCTGCCGTTTATGATCTAGCCGCACTCCGTGAGCAGGTAACGAAGGCGGAGGAAATTTCGAAGCGGCTAACAGGCAATGTCGCGCTGGTTAGAAAGGCCGAGGACGCGCACGAAATGTCCCTAGTAGAGTCCTCCGCCATCGTGATCTCCGCGAACGAGTCACGAGCGACTTTACTCGGCCTCCGCCAGGAACTCGATCAAAGCCGGATCGCGCTCAACCGTGCCATCGGCTATCCTCCGGGCACGACTCTGCGACTTCAGAGTAACGTATCGCTGCCATCGCGGGTGGATGTTCCGGCGGAATCCACTCTGCTCAACGGATTGGAACACCGTCGGCTGGATCTAATCGCCTTGCGGCGTGGATATGATAGTGAGGATGCGAAATTACGCGCGGCCATTCTCGCTCAATTTCCTAACATCGGCATCGGATTTACGCGTGCATCGGACACTGGCAACGTTCACTCCTTCGGCCCGGCCATCACTATTGACCTTCCGCTATTCGATCACAATCAAGGGAAAATCGCGCTAGAGAACGCCACGCGAAAGCGCCTTTTCGATGAATATACGAACCGCGTTTTTGAAACACGATCCGACATTGCTTCTGCTCTATCGGATATTCATTCGCTGAATAACCAGATCGCGGAGGCGCACCAAGCGCTTCCTGCCCTTCAACATGTGGTGGAGACCTCACGGAAAGCCGTGGATGATGGCAATGCCGAAGTGCTCGGTTACTACGTTCTTCAGAACAATCTCACACAGAAATCTATCGAAATCCTGAAACTAAAGCAACAGCTCGCCCGAGCCCGCATCGCACTCGAAACCGCCGCCGCCTGGCACCTTTCTCCATGAAGCGAAATCTAACAATTCTGCTCGCCCTCGCGCTCGCGACGACGGCTTGTCACAAATCCACTCATAAAGAAGACGAGGCTGCTGACGCCGTCAAGCCCACCGCTGCCGTGCGGACGGTGAAACTTGAGAAAAGCACCATCGCCGCAACTCTCATTGCTTATGGGACCGTGGTCGCGCAATCCGACCAATTGTTAAGTGTCTCCGTGCAGTACGAAAGCAAGGTGGTGCGCCTGCTCGTTTCCGCAGGCGAGACCGTGGAAGAAGGCCAACCGCTCATCGAGGTGGAGCCCAGCCCTGACACGAAACTGCAACTTGCCGAAGCAACATCTGCAGCGGACTCCGCACAGATCCAACTTGAACAGGCGCAGAACCGGTTTTCCATGAAGCTGGCCCTCAATCAGGAACTTCAGTTAGCGAAGCAGGCCGCGCGGGACTCTGCTGCCACCCTCAGTAGTCTAACCGTACGCGGCGCGGGCGACCGCATCATTCTCAAGGCGGAAGCGAGCGGGCAAGTTTCTTCGATCGAGGTCCGGATCGGCCACATCGTTCCGGCCGGTAGTCCGCTTCTATCAGTAGTGCCGGGACGCCGCATCGAGGCACTTCTGGGAGTGGAGCCGGAGAGCGCTGGGCGATTGCATGAGGGCCAAAAAGTTCACCTCATTTCGGTCAATCAAAAAGGCGTGCAAGGTGACGGTACGATTCGCTTGATCACGCGAAGGGTGAATCCCGAAACGCGGCTGGTGGACACTTTCGCGTCGGTTCCGCCTGACGCGCCATTCATTTTTTCCGGCTACCTGCGGGGCGAGATCGAGGTGGAGCAAAAGGGCGCGCTGGTCGTTCCGCGCGATGCGGTTCTCCCGGATGATGATGGCTTTATTTTGTTCACCGTCCGCGATGGCCACGCTGTTGAGCATAAAGTCGTCATTGGCCTTCAGACCGACACGCTCACTGAAGTCACGGGAGAAGATCTTCAAGTGGGGGATGAAGTGATCACCGTGGGCGTCCATCAGTTAGAAGATGGAATGGCAGTCGACAAATCCGAATGACGAAATTATGAACTTCACCCGCTGGGCGCAGTCTCACGCACGTTCGATTGTATTTCTGATCATCGTCCTCGCCATCGGTGGTGGGATGAGCGGGTGGAATTTGCCCGTCGCACTTTTTCCACATGTGGATTTCCCGCGCGTCCGCGTGAGTGTGGAGTCCGGTGATCGTCCTGCGGAGCGGATGGCAGTGGAGGTGACCTATCCAGTCGAACAAGCCTTGCGTGCCATTCCCGGCGTGCGCCACATCCGCTCGACGACGAGCCGAGGCAGTAACGAGATTTCCGTGAATTTCGACTGGGGCGAAAACATGGTGCAAGCGATGCTGCAAGCACAGAGCGAGGTCACCCGGATTCTACCAAGTCTGCCGCCGGGCACCACCTTCGAGGTGCAGCGGATGGACCCGACGGTTTTCCCGGTGGTTGCTTACAGTCTAACATCGGAATCCAAGTCGTTGGTTGAACTCTCCGATCTAGCACTTTACCAACTCCAGCCGCTTCTATCAACGATTCCGGGCGTCGCAAAAATTTCAGTGCAGGGCGGTGCCACCGAGGAATATCGGGTAGTGGTGGATCCCGAGAAACTTCAGTCCTTCGGCATGACCATCGCCGATGTAGCGGCAAAACTCTCCGCCTCTAACGTGCTCAATGCAGTGGGACGTCTGGAGGATCATGGTAAGCTCTATCTACTTGTTTCGGACACGCGTTTTAAGAGTCTTGAAGAAATCAGCCAGAGCATCCTGCGGTCCGGGGCGAATGGCGTGGTGCGGGTGGAGGATGTGGCCGAGGTGCGCGATGAAACTGAGCCGCAGTTCATTCGTGTGACGGCAGACGGCCATGATGCCGTGCTGTTTCAAATCTATCAACAACCTGGATCGAACACCGTGCAGATCGCTGAGGACGCGAAGAAGATGCTCGCCGGACTGGGCGACAAACTCCCCAAGGATGTGAAGCTGGCACAATGGTACGATCAAAGCGATCTCATCATCGCCTCTGCTTCCAGCGTGAGCGATGCCGTGATCATCGGGGCGGTACTTGCCGCTTTTGTTTTATTCGTTTTCCTGAGGAACGGGAAAATCACGCTCATCGCCTTGATGGCGCTGCCCGCCTCGCTTGCGGCCACCATTCTGTTACTCAAAGTGCTGGGCATGAGCTTCAATATCATGACTTTGGGAGGAATGGCTGCTGCGGTCGGCCTCATCATTGATGATTCCATCGTGATGGTTGAGCACATCATCCGGCGGCTGCGCGGAGGAACCGGGCACGAACACGAACGGATCATGCGCGCGACCGCGGAATTCACGCGGCCTCTTGCGGGTTCTTCCGCCTCCACAATCATCATTTTCCTGCCACTCGCTTTTCTAACGGGAGTGACTGGAGCGTTTTTCAAGGCGTTGTCACTCACTATGGCTGCAAGCCTGATCCTTTCGTTCCTCATCGCTTGGCTCGCGGTGCCGATCCTAGCCGGGAAAATGCTGAACAAAAGGGACGCCGATCAGGAGGAGGGCGGAAGATTCACCCGTTTCATGCACCGTGAATACGGTCGTTTGATGAAGAGCTTACTTGTTAGGCCATGGATTATCTTGCCTGTGGTGATTCTGTTGGGCGCTGCGGGCTGGTTCGCATCCACGCAGGTGGGTTCTGGTTTCATGCCCTCGATGGATGAGGGCGGATTCATTCTCGATTACGTCGCCCCGCCCGGCACCTCGCTAACAGAGACGGATCGCAGGCTCCGGCAGCTTGAAGCCATTTTACAAAAAACCCCGGAGGTCACCACCTACTCGCGACGGACCGGCCTTCAGCTCGGCGGCGGTCTCACAGAGTCGAATACGGGTGACATTTTCATCCGCTTGAAACCTCTCCCCCGGCGTCCGATTGAAGAGGTCATGGACGACGTGAGAGGGCAGGTCGAGGAGAATGTCCCAGGCTTGGAAATCGAGACGATGCAGCTGATGGAAGACCTCATCGGGGATCTCACTGCCGTGCCGCAGCCAATCGAGATCAAGCTTTTTACCGATGACGAAAAAGTCCTGTTAGAAACCGCGCCGAAGGTTGCCGAAGCGATCGGCAAAATCAACGGCGTGGTGGAAGTGAAGGATGGCATTGTTCCCGCCGGTGATGCACTCGTCGTCAAGGTAGACTCCTCGAAGGCAGCACTTGAAGGGCTTGATAGTGATACGGTGACAAAACTGCTAGATGACATGCTCAGTGGAAATGTGACAACTAACGTCCAGCGCGGGCCGAAGCTTGTGGGCGTGCGCGTGTGGACTCCGAAGAAATCACGCCGCACTGAGCAGGACTTGATGAACCTCCAGCTCCGCGCGGAGGATGGGCATTTGGTTCCCCTGAGGCGTATCGCCACCATCACCACCGATACGGGCCAGCCGGAAATCGCACGTGAAGATCTCAAACGCATGGCCGCCGTGACCGGGCGAATCACCGGACGCGACCTAGGCTCGACCGTCGCGGAGGTGAAAAATCTGCTCGATACCGGGAACCTACTTCCGCCTGGCGTTTATTACAGGTTGGGCGGGCTTTACGAACAGCAGCGCATTGCGTTCAGCGGCATGCTCATCGTGATGATCGCCGCCGTGGTCCTCGTTTTTCTTTTGCTGTTATTTCTCTATGAAAGCTTCCGAGTCGCCATCGCCATGCTGGCCACGCCACTGCTTGCGCTGCCCGCAGTTTTCCTTGGACTCTGGTGCACTAACACCGAGCTGAATATTACGTCTATCATGGGAATGACCATGGTCGTTGGTATCGTCGGCGAGGTCGCTATCTTCTTCGTATCCGAGGTCAGTGAACTTGAAGGCGAGGCAGAAGGTAAAGAACTGACCTTGTCCCAGCGATTGGTGCTTGCTGGAAAGAATCGCATGCGACCCATCGCGATGACCACCTTCGCCGCGATCCTCGCGCTGTTGCCGCTTGCGCTGGGCATTGGGCAAGGCAGTGCGATGCAGCAGCCGCTCGCCATTGCCATCACCGCCGGCCTCATCGCCCAGCTCCCGCTTACACTCATCGTCCTGCCAGCGCTGATCCTATTGCTTAAAGGAAAATCAGCGGCTTGAGCGATTGGTTTAATTAATTGGAAGAGAGAGATGATCCGACGTCTTTTTTCGTCGTCTCATCTTGGAAGGTGGGCGTCTCCCCCACATGTCCGTTAGTAAATTTGACCCGTGAGAGAATCTCCCAAAAACTATGCGGGACTGATGGGAAATCGACTCGCTTGAATCGCCTATCAGAACTCGATATTGAAGCCCGGGCGGATACTGAGTACGCTATTAGTATCGTAACCCACACTCAGGTAAGTGCTAATGTGCTCGGTGAAGCGGTACTCCGTAGCAAGGGCTCCTGCGAAGGTGCCCTTTTCCCCTTTCGTGGGTGACGAGTTTGCGAAGATTTCAGCGAACATGCTGAATTTCGGCGTGAACTTGTATTCAACGGAAAGGTCAGAGATGACTTGGTCCCTGAGCTTCTCACCCTTGGAAGGAGAAGTCACAAAATCGTAGCCGAGGTTGAAGTTGCAGATCCATGGGCCAAAATTCTTACCGAGGATAATATAGGGCTGATAGTCGAACTGACCCGATCCGATTTCGGGATTGGTGGCGGTTGGAACTTTCAGTTTGAAAGCCAGTAACGCTGCGGGAAGCCATGACTTTTCATCATCGATCATGATCATGTAAGAAGGGGTGACTTCTAAGTCGCCCACTCCGTTGACGCTTTTGCCTAATTTCGGATTGTTCCATTCGTAGAAGAACGGTTCGATAAGGAGTTCTGCTCTATCAGATAGAGCATACTCAAACTGATTGACGGTGAAAATACCGCGCCCACCATCTTTTTCCCACTCCACCTGAACGGCTTGGCTGAAAAGCCAATCGCCCTTCTTTCCGAGCTCAGCGGTCTCGGTTTCTAGAACCAGATCGGCATGCGCGGAACTGATGAGGCACATCGAGAGAATGACGCGGCGGGAGTTGGATTGTAGGGATTGCATCGTGTGATAGAAATGAATGAATGAGTTAGGACGGCGGAAAGCGAGCGCGCTTCGCTTCAGGTAAAGAATCAGGAATTCGTGAAAACAAGCTGAAGCCCGCATGAATAAGTTGTCATATTCTGCGTCCTTCCCCGGTTTTCAGTGACGCAGAAGGGCGTAAATGACAAAATTTTCATGCGTGCTTCACCATGATTTTAGCGAAGTCTGATTAGCTCCTTGCGTTGACGTGCTGGTAAAACGCTTAGCTGACACACCAAACTAACATTATCATGAAAATTTCAGCAACGATCGGAATGGGTGCCATTGTCATCGCGAGCGCATTCGCCGACCCCATGTTTGCCGGCGAAACGGAAGTAAAAATCGCCATGGACCAAGTCCCTGCTGCCGTGCGGGAAGCCGTGAAAAAGTATGCAAATGACGCCGAAATCAAAGCGGTTCTGGAGGTTAATGATGACGGGACAAAGATCATTGAGTTTGATATTGAGAAGAACGGCAAAAAATCTGAAGTGGGTTTCCACAAGGATGGGAAACTGTTCATGACCGAGGAGGAGATCGCGCTCGCTGATGTGCCTAGCGCCGTGCAGAAAACCATCGCCAAGAAAAGCAAAGATGCGAAGGCTGGCACGCCCTTCAGGGTGGTGAAGGAGGGCACGACCCGCTACGAAGTTGTGATCGAAAAAAATGGCGAGAAGACTGAATATTCGGTCTCCGCAGAAGGTAAGACTTTGTCTAAGCAAGTGGTCAAAGATTAGGCAACTGCGTGCGCTATACGTCGCTGTACGGTTTTGCTGGCAGGCGGCATCGTTTCCACTAAAACTCATTTATGCGTGTGCTCGTTGTTGAAGACGAAAAGAAAACCGCCTCGTTCATTCGCAAGGCCTTGCAGGCAGAAGGCTTCGCGGTGGACGTCTGTGGCGATGGTGGGGATGCGCTCGCCGCGGCGCGAGCGACGCCTTTTGATGGCATCGTCATGGATATTATGCTACCAGGCCCGGATGGCTTGAGCGTCCTGCGCCAACTCCGCGAGAGAGGAGACAAGACGCCGGTGTTGCTGCTATCTGCACGCGGCGCGGTGAATGAACGCGTCGAAGGCCTCAACGCGGGTGCGGATGATTACCTGCCTAAACCCTTCGTCATCGCCGAACTCGTCGCTCGTGTCCGGGCGCTCGGTCGGCGCGCTGGTGAAAACAAATCTACCGTCTTGCGAGTGGCTGATCTCACGTTAGACACCGTTTCACGCCGCGCCGAGCGTGGTGGTAAAACGTTCGATCTTACTGCCCGAGAATATCGGTTACTGGAATTTCTCATGCGCTCGACCGGTCAAATTTGCGGCCGCATGAGTATCATTGAAAAAGTTTGGGACTACGATTTCGATCCTGGAACTAACCTAGTGGATGTTTACATCAAACGCCTCCGCGAGAAGATTGATGATAGCCGCGAGCCCAAGCTGTTGCACACCGTGCGTGGCATCGGCTACGTCTTGAAGGGAACGCCATGACCATTCGCACTCGTCTAACAATGTGGTATGCTGCGACCATGTTTGTCTCACTCTTGGCGATGAGCATGCTGACCTATCATGAATTCGCCCCTAATCCCCAGCCGGCCAATTCTGTGGGTGAGCCCACCGGCGAGTCTGACGCGAACGATTTTCATGAAGTCTTGCGGATTCTGTTTTGGTGTGGCGTGCCACCCGCGTTGATCGCCCTCGGTGGCGGCTGGTGGCTGATGCGCCGTGCTCTAACACCCGTGAACCAACTCACGGTGGCAGCGGGGAAAATTCACGAGGGCAATCTTGCCCAAAAACTTCCGCGCTCTGGCAACGGCGATGAATTGGATCGGCTCACCGAGGTTTTCAATGCAATGACCTCCCGGCTCGATGGTTCGTTTAAGCATATCCGCGAGTTCACGTTGCATGCCTCGCACGAGTTGAAAACGCCACTGACTGTCTTGCATGGCGAGATCGAGACTGCGCTGCGCGACGAATCCACGCACGCACTCCAGCGAGAGCGTCTTGTTAGCCAGCTCGACGAAATCCAGCGACTCACAAAAATCGTAGACGGCCTCACACTGCTAACGAAAGCGGACGCCGGGCAAGTCGCGCTGGGTTTCGAATCCCTTGCGCTTGATGAACTGGTGCGAGACGTTTATGCCGATGCGCAATTTCTCGCGAAGCCTGCGAACATTTCCGTCACACTCAATGAATGTGACGCCATCACCCTGCGAGGCAGCAGGCATCGGCTGCGGCAATTGCTGCTCAATCTCGCCGACAACGCCATTAAATATAACGACAGCGACGGCGCCGTGGAGCTATCCTTGCGGCGTGAGGGGGAGACGGCGGTGCTGCGGATTAGTAATACCGGTGCGGGCATTATACCTGATGTTTTACCACAAGTCTTTGACCGGTTTTTCCGAGGCGATGCCAGTCATAACAGTGCCATTGACGGCTGCGGACTTGGCTTATGTATTGCCCAGTGGATTGCACATGCCCACCATGGTTCTATCGAAATTTCCTCGAAATCGGGAGAGCTCACTCATGCAACCGTTTGTTTACCGATTGAAGCGAGCCTAACCGATTAGGTTTTCTTTCCGGGTGCCGCCGTGGTGGGCGAATAGATAATGATGCGAGCCTCCGGAGTGTTGACGAGATACGCGTAGGCCCAGCCTATCAGGACTGAAATTTTGTTTCGGAAGCCGATGAGAAACATGATGTGAACGAACAGCCAAGCAAGCCAAGCGATGAAGCCTTGCAGCCGGAAACTGTCTGTCTTCACGACGGCGTAGTTTTTTCCGATGATGGCCATCATTCCTTTGTCAAAATAGCAGAAGGATGGGCGTGGGGTTTGGTCACCAGCGGCCTCGGCTTTGAGGATTTTCGCGATGTGCCCACCCATTTGCGAGGCTGCCGGAGCGACGCCCGGGACGATCTTGTCTTCGCTGTCCTTGATGCTAACAAGGTCTCCGGCGACAAAAATATTTGGATGCCCAGGCACTGATAGATCGGGCAGCGGCGTCACGCGTCCGCCGCGATCAAGCGGTACGCCGAGCGAAGCGGTGAGTGGACTGGAGGCGACGCCGGCGGCCCAAATAATGGCGGCAGCTTGGAGCGTCGTGCCATCTTTGAAATCGAGAGCGCCGGGCCTAACATCGATGACGCGGGTATTATTCCGCACCTCTACGCCGATTTTTTCAAGACGCTTGCGAGTGTAGAGGCTTTGGTCGGGATCAAAGGCTTCGAGGATGAGTTCGGAACCCTCGATGAGAATGATGCGGAGTTTGGCAGTATCAATGTTGCGAAAATTTGATTTCAGCGAACGGTGAACGAGATCTGCAAATGCGCCTGCGAGCTCGACCCCGGTGGGCCCACCGCCGACGATGGCGATGGTCATGAGGCGGGTGCGATCTGTCTCGTCGGTGGTGAGTTCGGCGAGTTCGAGATTGGATAAAACGGTGCGGCGGATGTTTTGGGCATCGGCGAGGGACTTGAGGCCGAGACTATTTTTTGCCCATTCATCGTGCCCGAAATAACCAGTGCGGGCGCCGGCTGCTAGCAGCAAGGTGTCATAGCAATAGACGGATCCGGAGCCGCCCGTCGCGGTGTTTGCCGCAGGATCGATCGAGGAAATTTCGTCCATCAGAACCGTGATATTTTTCGCATCGGCGAGGATCTGGCGGATGGAGCGAGCGATGTCTGGTGCGGCGAGTGAGGCGGATGCGACTTGATAGAGAAGTGGCTGGAAAAGATGGTGGTTCGTGCGATCTACCAAGGTGATCTCGAAGCGCTCGTCATTAGCAAGTTTTTGGGCGCATTCGAGTCCGGCGAACCCGCCGCCAATGATGAGAATTTTGCGTGGGGAGGGCATGGGAAGGGATAGGTCTTATAAGTTATATCAGACTTATATTTAGCGCCTGCATTTTTCTAGCAAGCCCGCGAGGAACCAGGTGATTTGAGCGAGGGCGTCTGAGTGGATAGATTCTCCAAGGGGAACGAGGTCCTCGCGGCTTTCTGCGAGCAGGGCGAGTGCGGTGTCCACGGCGCTTTCGATGGCTCCCTCGTATTCGGCGATGCCTAGCAGGACCGGCAAGTCGAGTGGTTCCTGATCGAGGATGCGCTTGTTGAGCTTGATGCGCTGGCTCTCGGAGGCGGTTTCTAGCAGATTAAGAATCGGTAGGGTGAGCTTGCCCTTGATGAGATCGGTGCGGAGAGTTTTCCCAACCACTTCTTCGGATCCGACAAGATCGAGGCAGTCATCGTAAATCTGATAGGCTGTGCCGAGTTTCATTCCGTAGCTGGCAAGGCGTGCTTCATTCGCCGAACCCAATTCTGAGAGATTTCCTGCCAGTCCTGTAGCGGCGGCAAAGAGTGCGCCGGTTTTCATTTCGATCACCCGGAAGTAATCCGCCTTGGTGAAGGTGAGATCGAAACGACGCTGCGTTTGAATGATTTCGCCTTGGCAGACTTCGCGTGCGGCTTTTCCCACCTTGCGACAAATATCGATGCTGTTGAAATCAGTGGCAAGTGTTAGAGCGTGGGAGAAGAGTGCGTCGCCTAGCAGAACGGAGAGTGCATTGCCCCATTTTGCATTGGCGGTGGGAACCATGCGGCGGGTGTTTGCCCCGTCCATGATGTCATCATGGACAAGTGTGGCCATGTGAATCAGCTCGAGAATGACCCCGAGTTTCAAATGTTCCTCCGTCGCTCCACCAGCAGCTCCGCCAATCAAGATGGCGAGTGCCGGGCGAATGCGTTTTCCAGACGTATTACAAATGTAGGAGACATAGGGCTCGACGGCGGGATCGAAGCCGCGGACTTGCTCTCGGATGGCGATTTCCACCCGCTCCAACTCAGGGCGGACGAGTTCGAAAGGGAAAAGATCGTTGCGGGGTGACTGAGTGGTGTGGGCTGCCATGATCGTGGGGCTGGTGTAAAGAGTCATAGACTGGCCTTTCCCGCAACCCGGATATGGTTCGAATTTGAAAGTTTGTCGAAATCGGGCCTATCTGCTTGCTAGCGGCCATCGCGTGATTCTATTTTCTGGCATCTATGAAAAATCGAGAAATTTTGCTGGTGATCCCTGTTTTGGCGTTGGGCCTCGGGGCATGTAACAAAAAGGAAGAGGTGAAAGCGCCGCCCGCGCCCGCAGTTGTTTCCGAGGTGCCTGGGAAGCCTGCGCCCGCCGTCGCACCGAAAGCGCCAGCCGTCAGTGTTGAAGAGCGTGCGGCGAAACTAGGCTTTGCGAAGTACTTGCCGCAGGATACTGAGACCGTGATTTCATTTTACAACGGCACGAAGTCCGCTGAGTGTGTGAAATCCTCCAAGCTCTGGAAACTCGTCGAATCACAAATGGGTGGCGGGATGGTGGATCTCGACGATGACAATGCCGCGCCTAAAATCGATGAAGCCAAGAAACCGGATGCTCCTGCCGACGAGCCTGTAGGCCCAGCGATGCTGTTTGGCACCGAATTTTCATTGGCGTTGGGAAAATCTGCTAGCGAGCAAGTGGGGAATTTACTCACACTGAATCGCCGCATGAGCTATTTCCAATTCCGCGGCATCGCCAAGGCATTCGTTGCTGCTGCTAAAAATGGCGACGCGAAGGACATCGGCAATGCCTTCACCGGTGGTTATGGGGAGGAACTCGCTACGGACATGCTCAAGGACCCAGAATCCGGAATCGAATTGTTAGAAAAAGCCAAAGTGCCCCCTATGTATTTTGCCTTCCGTGCAAAGGAGTCCCGTCGCGCGGAGGCTCTCCAACAGCTTTCGGGACTGATCGCCAATCTTGGAATGTTAGGCGAAATGGTCACTCCAGTGGATGTAGAAAAAGCGGGTCAAAAATTTGAAGGGTTCAAGATCTCGGGCGCGAAAATTTCCGCGAATATGGCTGCCGCACGGGATGATATGGATAAGTCCATGGGGACCGCCACGGTGGATCAATTGCTCGCCGCCCTCGCGAAGAAAGATATTGTGATCCTCAGTGGCACCATCGGGGACTATGCGGTTATGTTCATAGGCAGCTCACTGGATGATCTTAATTTCGCCAGTGATTCCGCACATTCGCTGGTCGCTGGCGATGCTTTAGCTTTTACTGATACCTATACTAACAAGGATCTTGCCGCGCTTGTCTATGGTCAGAAAACCGCAGGGGACACGCTTTACGCTTCCATCGGGGGTCTAGCAGATATGACCAACGGCCTGCGTGATGGCCTTTCCGGATCGGAAGGACTGGGTGATACCCGTGATCTCGAAGCCATGCTGCAAATCGTCGCCGAACGCGAATCCGCGCTGAGAAAGCTCGTTAGTAACGAATCCTCCGGCACTGTCGCGTTTTTCGAGGAAGGTCTGAAAATCGAGTCCTACGGCGGAATGGATAGTGGCGCGATCGATTGGAAAGCTACTAACAAACTCGCCCACCTCTCGGACTCTCCGGATGCAGTGCTTTTCAGTGATTTTTCCGTGGATGCCGCCTACGATGAAAAGGCTAACGCCTATTTCGAATCATTGATAGAAACAGCTTATGCGATGGCGATGAAAGTTTCCGAAGTGCCGATGGAAAACAAGGAGATGACGAAATTCAAGGAAATGGCCAAGATGTTTGATAGTAACTTCCGGACCGACGCAGTGGATCTCTGGAGTGCTTTCAACAGCGATTTCGGCAAAAGCTTCGGCGGTGAAAGAGCTTTGTTGATTGATCTCAAAGGCTCTGCTCCCGCAGTCCCCGGCATCCCGCAAGCGGTTGTGGACAAAGCGAAAGTGCCTCGCATTTCGATCCTTCGCCCCGTCGCCGACCGAGCGAAGCTAGCGGCTTCTTGGGATAAGATGAACTCGGGCACGACTCGTATTCTCGCCAAAGTGAGCGAAATGGTTGGGAAAGAAATCCCCATGCAAAAACCTCTCAGCTCCGAGAAAAATGGCCTAACGACTTGGTTCTTCCCCTTGCCATTTTTCAATGATGACTTCCTACCTTCCGTCACGGTGGGTGACCAATGGTTCGCCGCATCCACCTCAAAAAATCAGGCACTCGATCTCATTGCAAAGGCCACTACTGGCGGCGAGACTCGCGATGGATTTTGGCTGAGCATGAATTTCAAGGCGCTCGAAACCTACGCCGATGAAACCTACAAAATCGCAGATGAAAATGCCGAGGCGCTGATGGGCGTGGCGTTCACCCCAGCGCAAAGGAAGAACGCCCTAGCGGCCATCAAAACGCTGGACGATCTGGATCGGCTCACCGTTCACAGCCGCCGCGAAGGCACCGTGCTGCGGACGAGCATTCATTTCAAAACCCGCTGATAGGCTGTGATACAGGGTCAAGCCTTTGCGGGCTTGGTTCCGCTTGAGTTAACATGCGTGTTATGATGATCGTTTGAGATGATAGCACTCGATCCTATCGGCACCGTTCGCTCGTGTTTCGGGGAAAAGTTTGGCATTCCCCGACAACCTGGACTGTGTCCGAGCGCGTGGGGGCAACTGGTCTTTTGCGACGCCTATCGAAGTCCTGAGGCGGTTCGTAGTCTAGAGGGTTTTTCTCATGTTTGGCTGATCTTCGGATTTCACGAAACTGCGGATCAAGGATGGAAGCCCACCGTGCGTCCCCCACGGCTGGGGGGGAACCAGCGGGTGGGGGTTTTCGCCAGTCGCTCCACTTTCAGGCCTAACGGGCTTGGGCTTTCGTTAGTAAAACTGGAGGGTGTCGATCTAACCTCCCCAGACGCTCCGGTGCTCTTGCTTGGCGGGCTGGACTTGTTAGATGGCACGCCCGTTTATGATGTGAAACCGTATTTGCCTTATGCCGAAGCGTTGCCAAGCGCGACCGCTGGATTCGCCCGAGATGAAATCTCGCGACTGCCGGTAGAGGTGGACGACGCGGCGGCCGCGGATTTTCAAAATCTTTCCGAGCGGGCAAGGGGAGTGCTGCGTGAGGTGCTTTCACTTGATCCGCGCCCGGCGACGCAGATGGCGGATGCTGCCAGGGAATTTGGAGCCTCGCTCTGTGGCTGCAATGTTCGCTTCACCGTTAGCGGTGGGATTTGCCGGATCTTGCGAATCGAGAAAGCCGAAGGTTCAGGGTTGAATGCTTAAGAAATACAAAGTATTATAGTCCTTATGAAATGGTTTTTGAAAAACATCGCGGCCCTCGCTTGGGTTGCCATTTCTCTCACTTTTTCAGCGTCCTGTAAAAAACGAGGTGAAACAGTGAAATCCGATCTTGGCGAGGCTGGATACAAGCTCACGCAGGAGGATTGGTTTCGCGCCAGCCGCGAGAATGACGGAACCGCGCTGAAAAAGTTCATCGCCGCGGGTTTCAAGCCGGATGCCCGTAATCCCGATGGGGATTCCGCTCTGCACATCGCGGCGTCCGCTGGCGCGGAAAATTCCGCAGATTTTCTGCTCAAACGAGGCTTGTCGGTGGACCTTCGCGGCGGGGCCGAGCGCACGCCGCTGATGGCTGCGGTGATGGCGAATCAAACGGGAATGGTGCGCTGGCTCCTGCGCCAAGGAGCCGATCCACGGGCGAAGGATAAGGACGGTTTCATCCCTCTGATGCTTGCCGTTAGGGAAGGCAGCGGCGGATCGGTGGCGGAACTGTCTTCTTACAATCGTGAGAATCTCGACGCTGCCTTGCTTCTAGCAGCTCTAGTAGGACGGGCGGATGTGATAGACTCTTTAACGAATTATGGAGCATCCGTCTATGCCCGGATGGAGGATGGCCGCACACCGCTGATGATCGCTGCGGAAAATGGAAATACAGAAGCGGTTAAGCTTCTCCTCGATCTCGGTGCCAGCCGCTACACCACCGATCCCGATGGGAGGACCGCCGCGGATATCGCGAAAGCAGCGGGCCATGAGGACATCGTGGCGATCATTTTACGCGAACCTCTTCCTGAGGAACTGGTTCTTGAATCACCGGAAAAAATTGCGGAAAAAATGGACTCGTTTGTCGATGCCGCAGAAGCGAAGGAGGCAGGTCGCCCGATAGCTGGCAGTAAGAACATTCAGTCTAAAGGCCCTGCGATTTTCAATACTCAGTCGAGGATCAGTCCTAAACGCAACATTTCGAGATCAATCAACGGTGAAACCCTTAGCACTTCGGTTGCGAATCTTCCTGCCCCAGCGGGCACTGCTCAGGTAGTTGCCAACTCTACAGCGGGTGTTAGCTTACCATTTGCGATGCCGCCTCTGATCATGCGCCACTACAGCGAGCGTGAACTGCCAATTAATGTGCAATCCGTGCAAGGCGATACAGCGACTGTTAGCATCGCTGGCGTTTCCCCAAAGCAGATGAAAGTGCGGACGGGTGAAACAATCCCTGGATCACATCTATCAGTCGTTAGCGTCCGTCGTCGAATGGAGGACAGCAAGGTCAGCCAAGGGCGCAAGATGGAAATTTCCGTAATGGATGTGCGCGACACGGCAACCGGGACGACCCGCGAGTGGACGTCAGGAATTTCAGCCGAAGCACATGATCCAGTGGCCTTGGTGGAAGATTCGGCCACGGGTAAACGCTACGTCGCATCCCAAGGTCAGCGCTTCAAAGCTGCGGACGGAACGGAATTTATCGTTTCAGATGTGAGGCCGAATCAATTGGTCATTGAAGAGGTGGCCACGGGTGCTGTACAAACCATTCCACTGCGCGGCCCGCGTGGCTGAGTTCTTACCAGTAGATTTTTTATGGAATCAGATACCATCATCGATCACGGCGAACCTGTCCGCCAATTTTCAGTCTTACTCCCTAACCGTGTCGGCGCTCTAGCAGCTTTAGTGAAGTTGTTGCGCACGTCGGCCATTGAAGTGATCGGGCTGAGCATGCAAGATTCTCGGGATGCAACGGTGGCGCGTTTGGTCGTCTCGGATCCCGAATCCACTGAGCACTTGTTTATGGAGAAAGGGATCCCGCACACCACTTGTGAATTGGTGGTGATTGCCATGCGCGAGTCCGGCCCGGGATTACTTCAGTCACTCGATACCTTGATGATCGCAGAGACGAATATCGACTTCGCATACGCGCTGATGCCCAGCCCCGAAGGCCAGTCGATGTTAGCGATGCACGTCGAAGATTATGAATTTGCGGTGGCGATTCTTCATCAAAGCGGTTTCAAGCTTATGTATCAGGAAGATCTCAGTCGCTGATAGAGATGCAGGTCGATCAATACCCCGTGCCTTAATTTTCCTTCGATGACAGTGCGCTGCATTTACAAGTTTTAAGATCCAGTTTCCTAGTGCGCCGATCTTCACTGAAATCGCGGATTTTAGAATTCCCCAGCACGGCGGAATATTGGACACTTCAGTTGAAACCCCATTTAAATCACACGCATGAAAATACTGGTCATCGATGTAGGCGGCACAAACGTAAAAGTCCGGGCAAGCAGTCATGATGAGCTGCTAAAAATTCCCTCGGGTCCGAAAATGACGGCCGACCAAATGGTCGCTGCTGTTCGCCAACAGACTGCGGATTGGGATTATGAAGTGATCACGATCGGCTATCCGGGACTGGTGGTGCATGGCCGCATCGCCACGGAGCCGCACAATCTTGGTGCGGGCTGGGCCGGGTTAGATTTTCAAAAAGCTTTCAAACGCCCGGTGAAAATTATCAACGACGCGGCGATGCAAGCATTAGGAAGTTATGACGGGAAGCGCATGCTTTTCCTCGGCCTGGGCACCGGCATGGGTGCGGCAATGATTGCAGACGGGGTTCTGGAGCCGATGGAACTCGCCCATTTACCCTATCGGAAAGGACGCACCTATGAAGATTACGCGGGGCTAGCGGGACTCGAGCGGATGGGCAAAGCGAAATGGAAGCGCCATGTGACCGATATCATCAACCTCCTTAAAAATGCCTTAGAGGCTGATTATGTCGTGTTGGGCGGGGGGAACGCAGAGTTGCTCAAGACGCTACCGCCTGACGTCCGGCTGGGAACGAACGCAAATGCCTTCGTGGGTGGCTGCCGGATTTGGGATCCAGCCTTTTCGGTGGTGGAGCCTGAATTGCATCAGTGATTTTCTAACTTGAGCTCTGTAAAACTCAGATTTTCGAATGGCCTTGGTCGGCTGTGGTGGTGGCGTCTCGCCGCAACGTCTCTAAGAGAGGAGCTTTGCGACGAGACGCCGCAACCACGTTCACAGACGTCTTACACCAGTTTGCGTTTTACACGACACTAGAGACTAGCAATTCTAAATCGTTAGAGATGGAGTCTCACTGGATATGCTGAGGAAATGCCCTTGGTAGTTTCTATCAAACCTGAGCAGGGTTCCAGCAGTTTACTTGTTCCGATCCTCTGGGCGCTCGCCTGCACTGCCACTGCCGAGAAAACCATCCAATATGCCGCCAGCATTAAAAATGATTCCGGTTCCCTTTTCGATGATTTTTGCTCCCTTATCGAGTGCCTTGTTAGAATCGTCGCCGAGGACTGAGCGAGTGAATTTGATCACCTTTTCGCCGGTTTCTGGAATTTGATCAAACATCCGCATTCCCGCCGCATTGATCAATCTGTCAGTTAGATCTTCTTTGGGATCATCCAAGGTTCCTGTGATTCGCAACGGAGTCCAAAGAAGCCCGCGCTCGCCAGCGATGAAAACATCCGTTTCCGCACCCGGGATCGTTGCGAGTGTGCCGGGCGCGAGCCCAAGGCGGAACACGCCATCCAGATTCCTTCCTTGGAGGGTGAGGCTGCCTTCCAATCGCACCAGACCATCACTTGATAGAACGAAGTTCGTGAGAGCGAGTTCTCCTTTTTTCCAACGCCAATCGGTATGGGCTTCGTTCAGATTCAACACCCGGAAGCGGCGGGTATCCGCGTAGGCCGCCAGTGCATCCAGCATCGGCAAGGCTGTGATGACGCCGCCTTTGATGGTCAGCTTGCCCCTCGCGGTGAGTGAACCGGAACTGTTATCTATCGAGAATGACGATGCAACGTCGCCGGTGAAGCGTTTCGCCCAAGTCTCACTGAATATGTCTTCACAAGTTAGGCCCGATGCGCTGCCCTCCAGCGTGTATTGTCGGGATTCCATGTCCCACTCGCCCGTGCCCTCGATGCGGCCACCTTTGCATACAGACACGCTTGCATCCGTTAGAAAAATTTGTTGGCTCTGATAGCGGAGCCGTAACCGGTCGAGCCGGATTTCTGGCAGAATTTTGAAGGGCAGGTGAATCGTCCCGCCCCGGACTTCCCCACGATAGACGTTCTTACTGCCACCCGGTTCCACATGCAATTTCATCCCGCTTGCCGTGGCTGGGCCTTCTTCAAGTCCTGCATTCACCGACACTTCACCCACATCCAGCCCCTGCAAGTCAGCATCCCGAGGCAGCCAGCTTGCCTTTGGTGTGGCCTTGCGGGTTTCCCACTGATTTTTTTCTGCTAGATTTTGCCCCGCCGTTTTTGTGGCATCTATCGAAACCTCCAAGCGCTTCAAGCTCGACCCTTTGATTTCCCACACGCCTCGGCCCACTCCGCCAAATCCCACTTCCGAATGCAGTTCATCCGCTCGCAGGCTGGAGACAAAGCCCGATCCTTTTGCCTCAAACGAGTCCGTTTCTAGCGCCAGACCCTCCCAGCGGAAGAGTGCAAATTCACCCGTCACCCCGGCCGCATCGCTGACTTCCACTGATAGAAATTTTCGGAACGAATCACTGTGCAGATAGTTTCGTAAAACCGCATAACCCACACCTGCGGCGAGTAGCGTGGCAAGCACTAAGCCCACGATGATTTTTCCAAACCAGTTGCCCTCGGCCGTGGAGTTATTTCTTCGCGATCGCCGACTCATTTGCAGGACTTTAACCTCACCATCTATTACCGCAAGCCTGCGAAATTTCATGGGCAAGCGTTGAATTTCATGGTTTCACTATTCGATTCCGACCATGAAACGCCGTCATTTCCTTGCCACGACGTCAGCAGCGATTGCTGCTGCCTCCCTCCCCGCCTGCCACAAAAACTCTGGCACCACATTGCGGATTTACACATGGGCTGATTACATGGACCCGATACTGCTTGCTGACTTTGAAAAAAAATCTGGCTGCAAAATCGCGATCGACACCTTCGATTCAAACGAAGCGATGTATTCCAAGCTCAGTGCAGGAGCGACCGGCTACGATCTTTTTACGCCGTCATCCTACATGGTCAAAGCCCTCTTTCGGGACAAGTTGCTGCTACCCTTGGATCACGCGAAGCTTCCGAATTTGAAACACATCGATCCTGCTTACCTCAAGCGAGCGCTTGATCCACAGATGGACCATTCAGTGCCGTACCTTATGGCCTGCACTTGCATCGCATGGCTCGGCAGCAAAGTGGACAAACCGGTGGCCTCCTATGAAATGTTTGATCGTCCCGCGCTCAAAGGACGCATTACATTGTTAGATGATATGCGCGAAGTTCTCGGCGCGGCACTTCTATCACTTGGCCTTAGTCTCAACTCGACTAATCCGCAAGAACTTGCCAAGGCCTGCGACGTTGCCCGGCGTTGGAAAGCGAACATTGCGAAATTTGATAGTGAGCAATACAAGAGCGGCATTGCTTCTGGTGAGTTTCATCTGGTCCAAGGCTACCCCAGCGATCTATTGCAAGTGGCCGAGGAAAACGAGGAAATCGTCGTGAGAATCCCCCAAGAAGGCTCGGCGTTTTCCTGCGATGATTTATGCATTTCAAAGGACTCGAAAAACCCGGATCTCTCCCATCAGTTTATCAACTACATCTGCGATCCAGTTAACGCCGCGCAAAATATGCAGGCCATCACTGGCCGCTCGCCAAACAGCGATGCCTACCGACTTCTCAGCGAGGACTTCCGTGGCAATGCTGCGCTTTTCCCGGATGAAGCCGTATTCGCAAAATGTGAAATCATCGATGACCTCGGCGATTCTCTGGCTCTATGGTCAAAAACCTGGGATGAAGTCAAAGCACCGTGAGATTCCCCTGTAGCAGCGCGGAGAGTAGATTTGTTAGGTGTTAGCTAGCAAAAGTGTTAGCGGGCAAACCCTTCACTCCGAGACCCCGAATGATAAACAAGCGCCCGGCGTCTTCCTCAACCACGGATTTGTGAATACCCGTTGTGACGTAGAGATCGGCGAGGTCCGGGCCTCCGAACGCACAGGCGGTTGTTTCCAAACAAGGGAGGTCGATCCGGCGCAATTCCTCCCCGCTCTCTGGGTTAAAATTCACCACGCAGGCCCCGTGGCAAAATGCGATCCAGAGATTTCCGCTAGAGTCGATCGTCATGCCGTCGGGCGATGAATCAAGATGCGCGGTGGAAATGACGCTGCGTAGATTTCGCAAATGGCCGTCTTCTTCGTAGTCAAAAGCGAGCACTTCCTTACGCGGAGTATCAATGTAATAAACCGTTTTGCCATCGGCGGACCAAGCGATCCCGTTCGAGTTCGTCACCGGCCCGAAAGCTTCGTGAATCGTTAGGTCTGGATCTAAGCGGTAAAGTTTCGCATCGCCGATTTTTTTGGTTAGGCTAATGGTTCCTGCGAAAAACCGGCCATCGGGAGAACATTTTCCGTCGTTGAATCGATTGTCTGGCTTGTCCTGTTCAGGATCGGCGAGGTGGGTGAGCGCGCCTGTTTCTTCATCGAGAAATGAAATTCCATGATCGCCGGCGATCACTAACCCACCACTCTCGCGAGGGACCACAGTGCCGACTCTCTCACCAATAGCCCATGATTGTTCGCTGCCCTTCGCAGGATCAAATCGATGCACCTGATGTCCTTCGATATCGACATAGTAAAGCGCGCCCTGCCACCACACCGGGCCCTCACCCCATTGGCTGCGGGTGTTTCCGATAGGTTCGATTTGAATCATGGGCAAAGTCTATGGCGGCCGGCGACGGACCACCAAGGGAAATTCAACGAGCCCGGTGCGTTCGTTTCCCGGACACTCGATAAAATAAATCCTACCTTACTGAAAAAATTCCGCTTCATTCCCCGCTGCGAAACGGCATGCTCTGGGTCGATGTTTGGACGCATAGCTCTGCTTATTATCCCCTGCATGAGTTTGCTGGGCTCCTGTCAGAAGGAATCGCAGGTCGATCAAGCGACGCGTGAGGGAGTTCTGTTAGTCGGAAACGCGAGTGAACCCAAGGGCCTTGATCCGCACATCGTCTCCGGTTTGCTGGAAGCTAACATCTTGCGTGCCTTGTTTGAGGGCTTGGTCTCTAACGATCCGGAAAACGACACCGCCGCTCCCGCTGGTGCTGCGCTCGAAGTCACTCCCGATGCCACGGCTACGGTGTGGACCGCGAAACTCAGGCCGGGTGGGAAGTGGTCCGATGGCATGCCTGTCACAGCCCGAGATTTTGCATTTTCCTATGAGCGTATTCTCACCCCGGAGCTCGGCGCGAAGTATGCCGAGATGCTCTATTTCCTAAAAGGCGCTGAGGATTTTAACAAGGGTGTGACTAAGAACTTCTCCACCGTCGGCGTGGAAGTGATAGATGATGAAACTCTGCGACTCACCCTGCGTGGCCCGACACCTTATTTCCGCGAGGTTCTCAAGCACTACACTTGGACGGCTGTGCCACGGCATGTTGTTTTGAAATTCGGAACGATCGGCCAGCGAGGGAACCCTTGGACACGCCTGGAAAACATTGTGGGTAACGGTCCCTACAAGTTAAAATCCTGGCGGCGCACCGACCACATAGAAGTGGAGCGGAATCCTTATTACTGGAACGCTGCCAACGTGACACTTAACGGCGTCCGTTTTTTGCCAATAACTAACACCTACACGGAAAGCCGGATGTTCCGCGATGGGCAACTTCATATCACCTACGCCGCCCCTCCAGAAGTGGTGGATCTCATGAAGAAGGAACACCCGGAACAACTCAGGCAGGAACCCTACGTCGGCACTTCTTTCTATCGGTTTAATACGAAACGCAAACCCCTCAATGACCTTCGTGTCCGACAGGCTCTGAGTTTCGCCGTGGATCGAAAGCTCCTCTGCGACACCGTTTTTCGGGGTTACATCCCCGCATACGCGATGACGCCGCCCCTTGGGAAATACGATCCACCCCATATCGCAGCCTACGACCAAGACAAGGCACGTAAACTTCTAACAGAGTCAGGTTACCCGGGTGGCCATGAATTCCCTCGGCTGAAAATCTTGATCTCTAGCAAGGAAACTGCCGCCACGCTCGCACAGGCTGTGCAGGCGATGTTTCGAAAAAGTCTCGGAATTGAAGTGGAGATCGAGAACAAGGAATGGAACGCCTACCTCGTCGCCATGCAAGATCTCGATTACGACATCGCCTACGGAGGATGGATTGGCGATTACCTAGATCCTCTGACATTTCTCGAAATGTGGACGCCCAATAATGGCAATAATAACACCGGTTGGGACAGCCCTGAATTTGTAAAAATCCTCCAACAATCGTTTCAAGAGTCGGATGCCACCCGGCGTTTCGAACAGCTCTATCAGGCAGAAACAATTCTCATTGGAGATGCACCCATTTTGCCCATCGCATGGCAGGTGAAAAACTACCTCGTTCATCCCTCTGTGGAAGGCTGGCATCCGCTGCTGCTCGGTAACAACTCCTATCAATACATCCGGCTTGTTCCGGGCCGCTGATTCTAACCACCATGATACGCCTCATTCTCAGCCGCATCGGGCAAGGAGTCATCACCTTGTTAGTCCTGATCACTCTGACGTTCTTTCTCGTTCGTGCGATGCCGGGCAGCCCTTACACCGATGAAAAAGCGATTCCTGCCCATGTGCTTGCCCGCATGAAAGCCTACACTGGACTCGATCTACCGTTGCCCGTGCAATATTTCCGCTATCTGAAAAACCTTGTCGTCAATCAGGATCTCGGCGACCTCATCAAACGGGACGGTGTGAAAGTATCGGAAATCATTGGCGAATCGTTTCCTGTTTCGTTAGGGCTTGGAGTGTTGTCCATCGGCATCGCTTTGACCCTCGGCATTCCGGCAGGGATGATTTCGGCCGTTAAAAGAAACACCTTCATCGACTACTCGTGCCTCGCCGCTGCGATGGTGGGAATATGCCTGCCAAGCTTCGTCATCGGTCCGCTGTTAGCCGTGGGTGCGGGACTGGGTTTGAAATCACTCAATGTCGCCGGTTGGTCGTCGCCTACGGATTGGATTCTTCCCGCCGTCACCCTCGGCGTCATCAATGCGGCATACCTCGCTCGCCTCACCCGGGGCGGCATGCTTGATGTGCTCAGCCAAGACTACATCCGAACCGCTCGCGCTAAGGGTGTATCTGAATCCGGCATCGTCATTCGTCATGCATTGCGCGGCGGATTGATTCCGGCAGTGGCTTTCATCGGCCCCGCGTTTGCAGGGATAATTTCCGGGTCGTTCGTAATTGAAACCATCTTCCAAGTCCCCGGCATGGGGCAGCACTTTGTCAATGCCGCCACAGATCGGGAGTTTTTCCTAATCCAAGGCCTTGTCCTTTTTTATGGTTTTTTGATTGTCGGTGCAAATCTGTTAGCTGACCTAGCTCAAATTGTTTTGAACCCGCGCTTGCGGAAAAGCTGAAGGTTGATGGAAAGAAAACAAATCGCCGTAACTCCCTCTCCTCTTCCTATGCAAAAAGGCACTTCACTTTGGAAAGACGCGTGGCACCGCCTCGCCCACAATCGCGCCGCCATCGTGAGTCTCTTTGTGCTCATCGTCATCCTGCTACTTTGTTTCGTTGGCCCGCTGCTGCCGATTGTGCAAAGCCCCACAATCATTGATCTCTCTAACTCATCCGCCCCGCCTTCCACTTCGCATTGGTTCGGCACTGACCCCCTCGGCCGAGATCTTTTTGCCCGCGTGCTCTACGGGGGGCAGGTATCACTGTTAGTCGGCATCGTTGCCACCGCCGTAGCGGTGTTTATCGGTGTGATCTATGGTGCCATCGCAGGATATGCCGGTGGTATAATCGACAACTTGCTCATGCGTTTCGTGGACATTCTGTTTGCATTGCCGTTTCTTGTGTTAGTGATTCTCTTCTCCCTTGTGGTAGACAAGCCCGCCTCCGAGTTCACCGAGTGGGTTATCAAAACCACGGGCTTTGCGCGCGACCGCGTGGCTCCCATCACCACACTCATCCCGCTATTCATCGCTATCGGCGCGATTGGCTGGCTGACCATCGCCCGCATCGTCCGGGCGCAGGTGATGGCGGTGAAAAAACAGGAATTCGTCGAAGCAGCTGTTTCGTTAGGGCTTGGTCGCAGCCGCATCCTTTTCCGCCACATCCTGCCGAATGTCATCGGCCCCATCATCATCTACACGACCCTTTCCGTCCCTGGGATTATATTGTTAGAAAGCGTGCTCTCTTTCCTCGGTCTCGGCGTGAAACCACCCAACAGCTCGTGGGGCATCCTCATCAAGGAGGGCGCGGACCGCATGGAAATCAATTGGCTACTGCTGTTCTTCCCCTCCATCTTCTTCGCCGTAACTCTCTTCGCCCTTAACTTCCTCGGTGACGGTCTTCGTGACGCGCTCGATCCGAAATCCGCGATGGATTGAAAAATCGTAATTTCGTTAGATAAATTTTAAAAATGAATTGCTGCGTGACTCTGCCATCCAGCGCAAGATAATCGCACCTTGTCAGCCGCTGCTGCAGAAGGCATATTCCCACCGTGAAAATGTGCGTGTTCTATTTCCTGCTTTTCAATCTCAAAGCGGCTGCGGCAACGATTACCTTAAGCGCGGTATCCGATACTTCGATCTTTGAAAACAAGCCGGACGCGAATCTCGGCGCGACGACATTACTCTCAGGCACCAATCAACAAGCCTCACGGTCACGCGGAATGTTTCGATTCGATTTCAGCTCCCTGCCCGTGGATGCGGTCATCAACGGAGTGCAGGTTTCCCTTTATTGCACGCGCCAGCCGGACCCTGACCAACATGGTGGCCCCATCGCTTCGGATTTCAGTCTCTATCGGTTATTTGTCGATTGGGGCGAGGGAAGCGGTTCATCCAATACGGGATCAGTCGCGTTAGCAGGCAATGCCACATGGAATGAACGCCATTTTTTAGAAACCTCATGGGGAACGCCCGGCGGTCTGATAGGAACGGACTATGCGAACAATCCAAGTGCCACCACGGCCGTCGGAAATATAGGAGCTTATGTTTGGGGTTCCTCCACAGAACTCATTTCTGATGTCCAAGCGTGGCTTGCCGCACCCTCGTCTAACTTTGGATTTATGTTGGTGAATCAAAGTGAGGCTTTATCCGGTAGCGCGAGACGTTTCGCTTCAAGGGAACAATCTGATAATATCAAAACACCTCCAAAGCTCACCATCACTTATAGTATCGTACCCGAACCTTCCGCCATCGGATTGATCATGTTGGGCTTGATCGCTGCGGGCTTCAGGCGGCGGCGGATAAGCATTTGAATCTATTTACTTATCAGATCATCTTCAGTCCACATTTTCTGATCAGGTCCGGCAGAGTGGATTTCCATCAAATCCTTGGTGAGTTGATGGAAAAAATACGGTGTTCCCCACCTGTCGATGAGTTCGCCATTCCCGTTCATAGATTGGCCCTTTGGTGGTCCTAACATAGCGCCCTTCGGATTGCCGCCCATGATGGATTTCATAATCTCCGCATTAGTACCTACGGGATTCTCGCCAGTGATCGTACGGTAGTCACGCAACATTAAGGTGATTTTATCCATATCGATCTCTGAGGTGGAATCCATGTTAGATGAACGTTTTGGCAAGTCAGGCATGGAGGATTCTACGAGTGGATAGGCCAAATTTCGACGGCTGACAGCACGCGATTCCTCGGTGCGTGGCTTCTGAGTGGCGGGAAAAACCGTAGTGGGATGCTGTGGCGGCGATTCGGGCGGCTCGGAAGATACCAAGGTTTCTTGACTAAGAACGATGTGAGTGGCAGGCGCAGTTTTTTCCTCCTTTGCCAACGGGCGATCGTCAGTTTTGTTTGTTAGATAGACAGCAAGTCCGATCAATGCGGCAAGAACTGTGATCCATAGAAATCGGAATTTCATAGGCTAAATTAGATGAACCCAAGATTCGACGAGGAAAAGCGGCCGAGATTTGGGAAAACTGTGTCCAGATTGTTTGAATCCACGCCAAACCATGTGGCAAGCGTCGCCGCATATTGATCGACGGAAGTCGTGGGAATCCAGCGGCCAATGCCCGTATCATCAGGTCCATTAACCGCGAGAGTGGGGAATTTTCCATAAGTCGCGCCGCCTTTCACTGCGCCGCCTACTACCAGATGGTGGCCGCCCCAACCGTGGTCACTGCCGGAGCCATTGCTTGGAAACGTGCGAGTGAAATCACTAACAGTGAAGGAGGTGACAGCATCTCGAAGGATTGTGGGAATGCCACGCAGCGTGCCGATGTCCGACATCGCGAGATGGAGCGCGTTTAAGGACTGACTCAATTCTGCCATAAGATTGGCATGACTGCCGATGATGACTTTTGCATTGTCCGTCGTGGTTTGTCCGGCGTTGTTCGTCTGGCCGGTATGCGTGTCGTAGCCGCCTACTTGGATGAAAAAAATTTGCCGTTTCATCCCGAGGCCACCTGCGGCCGTGCTCCTGCTTCCAAGTTCGATGAGCCGGGCCACCATTTTCATCTGACTCATCAAGTTTGAATTGAAAGTAGAACCTAAGTTAGGAGTGGTGATGCTTGTGGGAAAGCGGCTGAACCACGAAGGCGTGCCCTGACCGGTCAAGGCGGCTGTTAGGATAGAAGCTTCCGCGATGGAATGATCCAGAACCTGCGCGTAGGCTTTCGTTTGGAGATCGGGTGAAGTCTTGTTCAAATTTAAAAATGACTGCAGCGCCGCCTGGCGGGTGCCCGTCACGGAGGTGCTGAGAGTCACCGCGCCGCTGGTGGAGATGGCATATTGTGGTGCTGCGTTCACATTACCCACCTCAAAAATGTTAGATCCTGCTAGGGTCACAGCCATTGAGACTTGCCCGCCGGCGTTTACATCTACTGGGCTGGTGAGCAGATCCGCTATGCGGCCACCCCAGCCGCTGGTATAGGGTTGGTCTGGGAGTGAAGTCTGCCATTGGGTTTGTTGATCGCTGTGGGAAAAAAGCTGTGGTGGCTTTGGTATTTTACCAGAGGTATATTGGGCTTTTGTAAGAGGGAAACTGAGCGTGCCGACATTGAAGACAGGCGCGACAAATCCTTGATTGAAGAGAGCTCTCACCTCCGGCATCGCAGGGTGAAAGCCATAGGTGTGGTTGTCATTTGCGGGATAGCCGTTCAGACCGTTCTTGGAATTCATTGCGAGAGCGGTGGCCAAGCCGCCGTCGGTGTTAGGTATTGCCAGAGCTGCGGTGCGGATGGCCGCGTAGTTGTCCCATTCCGAGGAAATGGTGGGGATGATCATGTTGTTGGAATCATTTCCGCCATTCAGAAACACACAGATCAGCGCTTTATAGTCGGTCAGTGTCGGCCCTTGTGCCATCGCTGTATTTAGGATTCGTAGCTCCCTGATGGTATTGGAAAGTACGGTCGCACCGAACGCGGCGGGAAGAGTCCGCCGCAGGAAGCTACGGCGGGAGATATAGGGCATGTGAAAGTCCGTTTTCATATTGGAATTACTTCTGAATGGCATACTCCGCAGAGGTGAGAATGAGATGAACGATGGCGCGGACTCGCTCTCTCATCTGGATATTGGTCGGTGTGGTGTAAGGGAAGTTGGTGTTATTTGCGACGTAGTTAATAATAATGGTTTTTGCGCCATTGCTCAGATTGCCACCAGTCAGCAACGTGCCTATAGTATCGACCAATGCAGGAATACCGGCATTGCTTGTCTGTGCGGCCGTCATATAAAGACTGAGATCCATGGTGATGGCACCGCCACCATTTTGATAACTGGTATATCCGTTGAGATTTCCGGCGCCGAGAATGCTCTGGGTGATGGCATTCGTTAGATTCATGGTGTTGGTATCATTGGTGAGCTGGAATTCCGGTGTGGTCATTCCCGCCTTGGCTAACTCTCCGGGATATTGGAAATCTGGGTAGAAGAAGTTGAAAACAGTCGCGGAATTCAAAGGGGTTTGGTTGAAATCCCCATCACTTTTTTTTCCGATATTCCATGTGCTCAAATCCACAGTCACCGTTCCATTCCTAGTCCAGTAAGAAGCCGCGAGCGGATATGCCACCATGCCATTGCTGCTCTGGGATCCATTGGTAATCGTAGTGGGAGTGATGACGGTGAATGAATTCGGCCCGGGCACGGTATCTACCTGATAGATACTGCTCTGTGCGGCGGTCCCAAGATTGGTGACGAGGAAATTAATTTGAACCTGATCGCCAATGCTCAAGTTATGGCTGCCGCTTGTCTGAAATGAGATGGAGGATGTGCTGCCACTGGTCGTGACATTATATCCACCGGTCAGTCGTGGAATGAGGACATTGCCACTTGTATTGGGAGGCGTGCTGGCCAGAGTGATGGTGAATGTGTTCGTCGCAGAGCTGGTGATGGGGTAAACGCCGTCAAGGCTACTACCATAAAGACCGCCGGAGGAAAATTTCAGATAGACGCTTTGCCCAGCCACATAACCGGAGCCATTGATTAATGCTGAATTACCGGTGCTGGTATAATTCGTGGATGTGGATGGGCTGCTATTGACCGTGAAATTATTAGGCGTAAATGCATTGCCGGTGACAGTACCGGTAAATGTGGTGACATTTATATTTATCGCGAAGTCAATAGGACTTGCGGTTAGAACCGTATAATTTTGGACGGTATTGAAAGGGGATGTTGTGCCCAGCGTGCCTGATGTGAACTGAATTGGGATGACATCACCTGCTTTATAACCGGGTGCGTTGATGGTGGCGATACCAGAGGCTCCAACAAGTGAGTAAGAAGGCGTCGTGTTGTTTGTGGAGTAGGATGTGCTTGTAGGAAGTAGATTGGAGCTAGCGCCGGAATCGACGAAATTACTTAGTAAAATATTATCGCCATTGAGGAGTCGGTGAGGGCTTGGTGTTGCGACGAGAAGTGTTTGTAATCCGAGCTGCCGGTAAGTGCTGTTCGGAAAGCCCGCTACCGGAAACGCACGGGCCGGACCTGTCATGCGCAGCAGAGGCTCACGCTGTTTGCCGAATTTGGTGTCAGCTGCAGCGGTGGAACTGCGCGCTTCCGAATCCAGCAAAATGGCCCGGAACACTTCTTTCATGTCGCCATGAATGCCCGTAGCCAAGCCTAATACGTTTTGTTCGCCATTGAAAGCGCGCACTACTCGATGGACATACTCGGGCTTCGGGTGGCTAGTTACTAACCGCTGGATGAGCTGGCGGCAGATATAAGGGCCAGTGGCGGAGTTCGCCATAATGCTATCGAGTGAGGTTTCAAGATCTTTGACCCCATTCAAATCATATTTGTTAGTGATCGTGGTTGTTGTGATGTTTCCAGGTCCGAGTGCGGAATCGGTGGATTGCACGGTGTAGTTCGATTGAGAATCGGTGGAAGTATCGCTTTGAAAAACGACGGTAGCTGCCGGGATGACGACATTATTCATTAGAATTTTAGTGCCGAGTTCATGCCGGGTCGGGATGAGAACCATCGGGTCGAGATAATTGGATGAAGGGTTGGTATTCGTGGGTAGCCGTCCACCTGACAGTGGCTGCCCCCAGTTCCAACCGGTGAAAACGCGGGCCATTCCTGTGATGACGCTTTGATCATAGGTGGGCACCGCACTGCCAGTGGAATCGAGAACAAGCGAGCCGTCCGGCCAGACCCGATAGAGACCAGAGGAAAACAACTGCATAATTTCACGGGCATAATTTTCGTTAGGATGAAGCCCCGTCTTGATATCTCCGGCGACGTTGCCGCGCATGTCAAGATAAACGCCCATGGCCGAGCTCAAGGTGACCTGCTTGAGAATATCGCGGTAATTTCCAAAGCAGTTATCCAGTAGTGTATCATAGTAATCAGCCAGTGTGCGTCCATTGTTGTTGAGTGGTCCGACATCCGACGCCACCAGAATTTCACTCAATGCGAAAGCGGCGCGTTGTCTTAATTGATCCGGCGCGGTGACAGAGTTTTTCCACCATGAGTTAAAAAACAGAGTATCGCCATAGGGATTTTGTGGATCGTTGCTTAGATTAGAAAGGACGTTGGGAAGTATATGAGTAGGTGTGACATTGGGTATGATCGTAAATTGATTTTCGATCCATGGCTTGTAGCCAAGAGCCTTCACGCTTGCCATATCTGATGGACTTGGCCCGAATGTGGCTTGAGTTAGGAAACGGGAGTTCGCGGCATCGCTGGTCGCATGTAGGTCGGTCCAAATGAGATAGGAAGGGACGATAGGAGCGGTTTGTGAACCCGCGGTTTTACCAAAGGTACCTGTGATTTCTCCAGATGGATGATTGATAGTCGCGATCTGGATACGGAGTTGGCCGTTATTGAGGTAAGTTAGATCAGAAGGCTGCATGATCCACGAATAGCCGCCATCCGTAGTTTTAAGTGTGGGGTAATTTTTATCTTGAGCATCGATATCAAAAACCACCTGATCCGCACTATTATATATTTTTCGTGATACGGCACCGGATGAAAGACCTGTGTAGTTCAGTTGGAGCACGGCGGATGTTCCATTTACCCGGAGAAACGCGCCACCCGTGGCGGTGATATTGGTCAGCCCTTCGAGGCCTTGGAGATTGGTAACGTAGAGAGTGCCGGGGATGGTGCTGGTCGGTGGATTATCCCAAGGTGAAACGATATAGCTAGGGACAACTCCGCTTCCTGTTGTGATGGTGACTGCGCTGGTTCCTGTAGGATCTAGGAACCAGCCGATGGATAGATTGTTACTTGAGCCGCTACTCCCTGTATTATGAAGTGCCTCCATATAATATCTTTTTCCTGCGATGAGGGAAAGCCATTGGGATTTCTGATTGATTTGATTTGGGGTGAGCTGGGTATCCCAGGTCTTTGGTGCCGTTCCCACTGGACCTGTCACCTTCGAGCGAAGGACTTTGTTTACAGGCTCGGAATTATTAGAGATCCATAACTCCGCCGTGTTCGCCGCAGCGATCCAGAAATAGTAATTTCCTGTGGTAGGGACAGTGAAATAACCCCGCAGGCGCTCACCGGTGTTACTTGCATAATTGGTATTGTCTTCAGCAGTGGAGATCGTATCGCTTGTGGTAGGAATTGTCACCCAAGGGACATCGGATATTTCAGGGCCCTTGACCCCGCTTGTCCATAGATCTCTGGTGAGCTGGTTGCCGGTTGCTAGAACCTCCAAAGTCATGACACTACTGCCGGTACCTGCGGAATTAGAAGCGGTTAGAGTAAATTGATAGATACCGGCAGCCATCGGGGTGCCGCTTAGGACGCCGTTGACAAGTGTAAGCCATGGAGGCAATCCGCTGGCGGTGATGGTTCCTCCGTTGCTGGAGGCGAGGTTCATGGTGAACGGGGTACCCGCTCCGAGGAGGGTGACAGCGCTGGTAGGGCTGATAATGGCGGGCGGTGCAGCAGGCGGATTTCCTGCTAACGGTGTGGTTCCGCTGATGGTGGGAAAGAGGCGGGCTTTGGGAATGATTTGTTTAGCTTGGTCGTCACTATACCATGAGAGGTGAGCTTCTGCTGAGCCGGTATTCTCGCGGTATTCCATTTTGATATCATAGGGAACACCTGCTAGAAGCGGAATTTTGCAATAGCGGTCCGTGCTGGTATTGTTCTGCCAGTCGATGATGAGGTCGCTTGTGTCGATCCTGCAGGTGCTGAGGTTGGTGAGATCCGAATTGGGCAGACTATCACCATTCAAATCGACCGTGAAATTGGAGGAAGAGACGGCGGTTACCGTATAAGGGGCACTTATGCCAAAGGAGGGATTCAATGTTCCTAAGGTGAAATTCAGGCGAACTATATCGCCAACGCTGATGATCGAGTTCGTGTAGGTGACGACGACACTGCCATTCGTGGACGAGAGCTTGGTGTAGTTGTAAACCGCACTAGGATTGTCATTTGTAAGTCTGCGCATGATCTGGGACTGCCCGTTGATCCAGAGTTTCAGGGAGTCGTCAGCCTTTGCGACGATGTAATAATTTTGTGAATACTGCGGGAGAATCTGGCCCGTCCAGCGGACGGTGAAATTGTCCGTCTGCAGCGGCGGATAGAAAGAGCTGGTGGTGCTAGCAAAATCTAACAACGGATCGAGACGGGTGAGTGGTGCGACGAAAGATCCGATTGTCAGGTTTCCAGTGCCGCTAGAGGCAACACTTGCCGCCGTAAAATTTACTTTGAAAGTGGTGGTGGTGAGAGGAGCGGCTATGGTGTAAACAAGAGGAGTGTTGAAAGAGGTGCTCAGATTGCCTGAAGTGAACTGCAGGGTTACTGGGTTTCCATCGACAAAGGCTGTAGCGGGCGACCCTGTGTAGGTGATTGTGGCGTTGACTGTGCTTCCGGTTTTCGTGTAGGAGTAGGTTGCGGAAACTCCCCCGAAATTGGCGGCGTTGTTATAAGTGCTGCTAGCGCCCGAGTAGTAATTTCCAGTGAGTCCTGTGCCTGTGGGATTTCCAGACGGATAGATGGTGATACCGCCGAATGCTGGATTTCCTAAAGTATAGTTTCCATCTGCAGCAGAGTTGTCCGGCGGGCTTGCAGTGAGTATAACAGTGGCGCTGCTGTTGCGACTGGCATTGAAGAGCGGCGTGATTTTTATATCTAGGGAATTCACATAGGGCGGAAAGGTGACCGAGTTGGGTAGCACGGAGTAATCAACACCCTCAACGGCGGTTCCGCTTTTTGTGAGCGGCACGGTAATGGTGCCTAGCAGCATGTAGCCGCTGCGCTTGATGCGGATCAGCCCGGAATCCGTAGCGGGAGTGGAGGCATCTGGCGCTTGGGTGCCGGATGTATCTGGAACACTCAAGGAAATCACATTCTGCGTTTGGAGATTCGCGGCAAGTGTGGTGTGAGTGTAGCTTGTTTGCGATGTGATAGGGGACCCCATGGAAAGACCTAACGAAATCTTCGCCCAGTCGCTGACCTGATCGCCCTGCGTCGCTTGATCGCTCACACCGATGTGGAAAAAATTCCCCGCACTTTTCGGAACTGTTAGTGTTTTACTTGTTCCATCTCCCGTGATGCTTGGAAGCGAGCCTCTCGACCAAGCATCCACCAAAGTCGCACTGCTTTCCGCTACGTAGAATTTTCCTGCGACCGTTGGAAATGTGAGCAAGAGCGATGTGGGGTTCATCGCTACGGTCGGTGGATGGAAGTTGGCTTCAGTAGGTAATTTCTGAAAAGGATTTGTGCCAGCCGTGAATTCGGCGCTATTTTTTACTCCGTCGCCATCGTCATCCTGACTCATCCAGCCGACATAGGGTGACTGTTCGTTCATTTGTGCATCAAGCACACCGAATTGTTGCTTCCAGATTTCCCGGTTGATGTTCAGGTCCACCTGCGCTTGGACCAGCGCTGTCTGGCCGAGCAGAAAAGCTGAAATGATGATGACACTGGTGCGGAGCGGGTTAACATGAATGTCCATGGGTTTGGAATGCTGCTCCCGGAGCTTGGCAACAGCCACGGGCAATTTTATGAAATGTAAAATAATCCAAATAGCTTAGCCTGCATTTTTAAATTCATCCACCATTAAAGTTTGGATCGGATGTCGAATTGCAATGGGCTTGCTTATTCATCCATTTGGGACGCACCTCACTCCGGACGGGTTACTTATCAAGCTCCTCTAACATACCGCTATAGTAACTATTGAAAAATCCAATAATCTTCCATGCGACATATCCTAAGATAAAGAAATACAACACCTTGGGAATCATGACAGCCAATGTTTTCGCACTGGCTTCCGCTTCGGTTTGAAACAAATTCGCCCAGCGGGCCATATCCTTATCTAAGGTGCCTGCTTCCTCGCCAGTGGTGTAGGATCTGGAAAACGCTTTGGGAAAAGCATCGTCCGCCACGAATTGCGGTCCAAGGGAATTTCCGGCTTGCGCGGTTTTCACCAGATTTTTTCCTGCTTCCCGGATCACTCCGCTTTGCGATGCTTGAGAGGCGATTTGTGCCGTCTCGCTCATCGTGATTCCAGCGAGGATGCACGAGTGATAGACTTTACAAAATCTCGCCATCGCCATGTTCTGCCGCGCCTTGCCTAGCAGCGGGATGCGTTGGAGAAACCGATCGATTTTCACATGGTCCGGAGCCGCTTTCAACACCGCTCGAATCAACAGGATTACTATAAATGCCATCACATAAACGACAATTAGCGTGACGGCGAGTTGCCCCAGAATTTTCGGGAAACTCTCACCTTTCATCATCGCAGAGGGTACTATGCCGATGAAAATCCCCATGTGAAGCACGGCGAGCGGATAGATTATACTCGTCACCATCTCACGCCGCGCGGACGCGACCATGCCGAAATAGTCTGCTAGATGTTGGAATGCCGGAGCAAGGTTCCCTCCACGCTCTCCAGCACCGATCATGCTGCGCTCTAGCTCGGAGATGGTAGAAGTGTCCTTTGCAAATGCTTCGGCGATCGAGTGCCCGGACTCTAGGCCGAGGTTGAGATCCTTAAGCAGATGCGCCTGCACCGTAGGCAGATTCGTATTGATCAATACGGCTGCCGCCTCGCGGATGCCGAAGCCCGCTTCTAGCAGCTTGGCCATTTCAGAATAGAATAAATGCTTGTGCTCGACCGCAGATGTCATGGATTAGAAAGATTCATAACATCGCTCGAACGTTCACCAAGTTCCATTTCGTCAACGCACGCTTTTTCGAAATTCAGTTACGTCTTGTGCCATCGGTATTCCCAGACATGTAGCCACGTATGCATTCCATGCTTGTCCGAAGCCATGTAGGCGGAATAAGTAATCCCTGCGACCCATAGCGCCGGAATCACCACCAGGGCCGCGCCCACAGTGGCGAATGCGAGCAAGCAGGTGATGAAGATCATGAGGGCGTTGCCAGCGACCATGATTCCGATTCCGGAAAGATAGTGGTGTTTGTATAAGTGCCCAAGACCGGGAATCACGCTAAGCAGTGCTGCGATCTTATTGCGATCCACTGACTTCCAAGCTTCATAGAGTTCTTTCATGGCAAATTACTGAGTATTATACGCTATCACAATGCCAGAGGAGTCGCCCGAACGCAAGTTGTGAGTCGCGATTGGACGCTGGATTATTTAATTTGGGCAAGAAATGGCTTTACAAGCGGAGGTCGTTGACTAATTTCCCCGCCCCGGCGGTCGGTTCCATCGGTCAATTTTAAAATCTTACGCCATGAAAGTTCTCTCCTCACTCGCCTCCGCAAAACGCCGTCACGCTGATTGCCAAGTCGTGAAACGCAAAGGAACGGTTTACGTCATTTGCAAATCCAATCCTAAGTTCAAGGCCCGCCAAGGCGCGACTGCTGGCACCCGCCTCTCGAAAAAAGGACTGTAAAAGCCTCCAGCCGCAAACGTTTGCGTCTACCCTCATTTCTGAATCAAGCGGCCTCCGGGTCGCTTTTTTCATGCCCCGGCCGCGAGTTTGTCCAGCACCCGCCCTGCCGCGATCAGCCCGAAGCTAGCGATGATATGCGCGGCGGAACCGAAGCCGGATGCGCAATTGAGTCGGAGGGAAATTTCCTCGGGCGCGGTTTTGGAAACGGTGCCATCGCAATTCGAATAGTAAGGAGCCTCGTCGGAATAGACGGCATCGATCCCGAATAGAACCGGATCTTGGTTGCGTGGAGTTTTCGGGAAGCCGTAGTCATTTCTGAGCCCACGGCGCAGTTGCAGCAGGAGCGGATCCATGCCGCTGTAGGCTAGGTCGGTCACCCGGATGCGTGTCGGATCGCGCCGCCCCCCGGCGCCGCCGCAGGTGACAGCGTAGATTTTGCGCTTGTGGCACTCGGCGGCGAGCAGCGATTTGTGGCGCGCGAAGTCGATCGCATCGATCACCGCATCGAAGCCAGCATCGAGGATTTCCGCAGCGGATTTCTCGTTGAAAAACTTGGGAACGATCACGACTTCGCAGCCGGGATGGATGGCGGCGATGCGTTCCTCCATAGCATCGGTTTTCTGGCGACCGATCTGCCCATCCATTGCGTGCAGTTGGCGATTCACGTTGGTCACGCAGATTTCATCCAAATCGACTAAAGTTAGATGTCCGATTCCAGAGCGTGCCAATGATTCTACCGCCCAGGACCCCACGCCACCCACGCCGATTACCGCCACCCGCGCCGTAAGAAAACGACTCAGCGCCGCTTGGCCGTAGAGCCGAGCGATTCCGCCGAAGCGGTGATGGAGAGAATCCGTATCAGACACGCCGGGAAGATGCATTCGCCCGCGAGGAGATTACAACAAAATCTAGATTTCCCCACCGGCTTCGGGCGCATTCACATCCCCTGCCCATAAGCGTGGGGTTCCTCAAGAATGTTAGGTAATCACGCGGGTTCTGTTTCGTTCAGTCTGCCGTAGTCCACGATCAGGCGGCCGTCTGGCGTTTCCTGATAGACTTCTACGAATCGCTGTCCGAAACGGATGTTTTCCCAACCGTAGGTTTGCAGGCTTTGCACCGGTGCCTGCAGCACAGTGTCCACGCAGGAGACGGAGGCGATGAAGCGGGAGTCAGAATCTCTCAGATCATCAAATGTCATCCCATGAAGTTGGCTGGATTCATCGATGATGTGACGTAGAATCATCGCAGCCGGAAATATGATGAGTCGATCAAATGTTAGTTTCAGCGGATAGTAGCGCCGAATCGATTCACCCTCTAAGCTCAATTCCTCACGGTGGAACATGATTCGGAACTCCGCATCCGTCATGGTGTAGTGGCGCAGGTTCGCCACTCGCAACATCAGTGCAGGCTTTCCCTCGAAAGCGCTGATCACGATGCCATCACTGAATAACACCCGTGCAGTAGGTCGAGAAAAACGCACAAAAATCAGCCCTGTCGTTACCGCCGTCCATAACATCCCGGTCATCAGTTCCAGTGTGACCACGATGTGGCCATAGGCTGTGATCGGGTACATGTGGCCGTAGCCAACCGTTGCCAGTGTCTCGACACTGAAGAAAAATGCCTCGCTGAAAGAGTCCTTATGCATTTCTCCGATGCACTCCCCACCGAGAAAGTAGGCCGAGGCGAACATCAGATTCAGCGCGAGAAAGAAGCACACGCCGACGACTGCGAAGCGAGGCCACGAAAGACTAACAATCCAGTGATAGATGTCGCGCCATTCCCAGTTCTTCGAGTTGATTTTGAGAAACTCGACATTCCCGGCTTTCACGGAGATGGCGCTGGGCTGCTTTTTCATCGCGTTATGATTTCCTCCGAGCCTTGCTCTAAAAATCAGGTTACTTCACGGTTAGGTAGGAGCCTGGGCGAGCGCGGTGAGAAGTTTCTGATGAATGCCACCGAAGCCCCCGTTGCTCAGGACGGCGATGATGTCACCGGGCAAGGCCAATTCAGTTACCTTAGTAATGATCGATTCGACGTCAGGAAGATACCATCCTTGACCGCCGAAGCGGGCGATATCTGCGGAGAGTTTTGTGGGATCGAGTCGGTCATTTTCCGGGATCTTGTGTAAATCTGGAATGGCGGCGACGACGGCGATATCCGCAAGTGCAAGCGACTCCGCAAGCTCAGTTTGGAAAATGGCGCGGCGAGTTGTGTTAGAGCGTGGTTCGAAAAGAATCCATAGGCGGGAGTCCCGGTGCCGCTGGCGGAGGCTTTGCACAGCAAGTCGGATGGCAGTCGGATGGTGGGCGAAGTCGTCGATCACCTTGATGCCGTTCACCTCTCCCTTGAGTTCTTGGCGGCGGGCCACACCCTCGAACGAATCCAACCCGGCGCGGATTTCGTCAACCGTTAGGCCAGCGAATGTCGCTGCGGCCGCAGCCATCGCGGCATTGCGGACGTTGAACTCACCGGTCATCGGAACGGAGAATGAAACGCCACCAAGCGTGAACGAACTACGATCTGTATCGTAGTTGAGATTTTCAATGCGCAGGGAACAATTCTCTCCGAAGCCGATGGTGGTGACGGGGCAGGGCGCTTTATCGGCGACGTCGAGACAGTTTTGCTCATCGCCATTGACGTAAGCCATCCCCCCGCGCGGGACGATGTTGAGCAGGCGTCGGAAGGTGAGTTTGATTTCGTCGATGTTGTTATAGATGTCCGCGTGGTCGAACTCGACATTGTTCACCACGACGCACTCGGGAAGGTAGTGGAGGAATTTCGAGCGCTTATCGAAGAAGGCGGTGTCATATTCGTCGCCCTCGAGCACGTTGAATTCGGAGTCGGTGAAATGGGCTCCATGGCCTAGATTTTTAGGAAGTCCGCCGATCATGTAGCCAGGGTCGCGGCCAGCGTTGACAAAGATCCAGGCAAGCATGGAAGACGTAGTGGTCTTGCCGTGGGTTCCAGAAACGACGAAATTGCGCTTCCCCCGCAGGAAAAACTCTTTCATCACCTCAGGCAGAGAATGATAGAGCAGCTTGCGATCCAGCGCTGCCTCGGCCTCAGGATTTCCCCGAGAAATCGCATTGCCGATAATGACCACATCCGTATCGGCGGGGATGTTTTCCTCATTATAACCTTCCGTTAGAGTAATGCCTTGACCACGTAGGAAATCCGACATCGGCGGATATACATTCGCATCGGAACCGGTGACGGTGAAGCCGCGCTGTTTCATGGCGGCGGCGACCGCGCCCATTGCCGTGCCGCAGATGCCGGTGAAGTGGAACTTGGATTTGTCAGACATAGAAGAGAGCGAGCCTAGGCGGCGAAATCCGTCCTGCCAATGCGGAATACGGGGAGCGTGGAAATGGCGTGGCGGGCCGGCCGATTACAAGAGTGGCTCGCTGCTGACCTCGACTTTGAGGTTCGCCTTCGAGTCAGGCGCAAGCGTAATTCGGTCATTCGCGACATTGCCAGATTCTACGCAAACCATCTGCAAATACTCTTCGTCGCCGAAGTCGGGCATGCGTTGGGATTTCTCAATCCATGGATTCCATACGACCGTCGAATTCGATCCGGACTTGGTCACGAGGATCTTGCGCCGTAATTGAGTGTCGATGATTTCAACGGCGGCTGTGGTATCAAAATAGACGCGGTCCACCTCGTTCATGATATGAATTGATTCTTGAGTTTCAGTGAACACTCCACCCAGCACTTTGTCGTAATAGGAGCACCCGGTTAGACCCTTGATAGAAATCGAGTAGATCTCCCCGATTTGAAAATAAGTATGAAAGCAGGTTTCAAAAGTCGCTTCTTGAGCACCGGCATTTTTGACGATCAACTCCATCGTGAGTTGATCGCCGACGTGCACCACAAAGTCTGCGTCGAGTGGGTCGATCGTGGGCAGGCGAAAGCGTAAAGTCACCACGCCAGTTGCGAGAAGCGAGGTTTCTTCAAGATCCCATTCGCTGGTGCGGGCGAGTCCGTGGGCTGGAAATCCCTCGCGCCCACCGAACCATGGAAAAATAATCGGGACTCCGCCTCGGATCGGCTTGCCCTTGATGAACTCACTTTCCCCACTCAAGAACAACAATGGCGCATCACCCTTTTTCTCAAAACGTGTGATGTGGGCACCTTGCAGATAGATTTCCGCAGTGCTCCACTGCGTTTCTATGGCGATTTTCATCAATCCGCCGTGTCCTTCTGAAAGAGTAACGTGGCCTGGAATTTCGTATTGATTCAAGTTAGAAATTGGTTAGTTGTAAAAGCAGACGCTTACTTCTTTTTGCGTAGAAACGGCGGAAGATCCAGATCCTCACCCTCGAAGACGTTAGGTCGTTCTCCCTCGAAACGGCCGCGTGGAGTAGAATCAAGCGAAAGTTCATTCTGTGCGCTTTGGGATTTGATACCCAGTTTCAGTTTGGGCGCTTCAACGTCCGGTTCAGACCCTCGGTGGCTGTTAGCGAGCGATTCGGATTCGTTCTCCGAGGTTTCATGGGTGATGGGCGAAGGAGCCGGGGTAGGCTCGGTTCGCTTTGACGTGCCCCAACGCGCGACGACGGAGGACCTACGTTTCGGCAGCGGTGTGTAGCCTCCTGGCGTGGACGGCTCAGGTTCCACTGCCTCAATCGGTTTAGGATCCTCCTCAGCTTCCACATAAATTTCGTTAGGTGGTCCTGGTTCGTTAGAAAATGCGGCCTCAGCTTCGAGCCAGGAATCATCTCCCATTTCAAGATTTTCATCGGGGATTTCATCTTGGCTGGCGGGGGGGGCAGCCAGCGGTAGCTCATCAGGTTCGGCAAACGGCCTTTCGTTGTCGAACAGGGATGGCACCGAAGGTGGCGCGACGTTAGTAGAGGCTTTGCGCAATTTGGAGACTTGGGGAACCGGGGTTGGAGTGGCAACAGGAGACTCCTTAGTATGATAGATTTCGAGCGCTTGAGCCTGCTCTATGTTAGGGTTAAGGGAAACTGCCAACTCGGGAACTTCCTCTACCCCGGTTGGCAAGGGCTCGGGTTCCGGTTCCACGATAAATGGAACGATTTCCTTCACCGGCGTGGTAAAACCTTGGCTGGGATCGAGAATCGGATTTTCGGGAGTGCTATGGCTGAGGGAATCGCGAGGTGCCATTGCGAGGGAATCTTCCGGTAGTGCGCTGATCAGGGTGATCGAAAGCGAGTCGCCCATCGCTGGATCAATCGCTGCTCCGAACAATACATGCGCCTTTTCGGGGACAAACTTCTGCAGGCGTTGCATGAGTAATTCAATTTCGAAAAGCGTTAGATCTTCACCGCCTGAAAGATGCACCAGCACGGTTTGCGCGTCTTTGAGCAGCGCGCCTTGATCGAGCAGTGGACTGTTAAGTGCATTACGAAGCGCACGGGATGCGCGGTCCTTCCCACTGGCAATACCCGATCCGAAGAGGCAGCGCGAACGGTTAGTCCGCAGTGCACTCATCAAATCGTCGAGGCCGACGTTGATCAAGCCGGGGCGAACCACCAAGCGGATCACCGCCTTGATAGATTCGCAGATCATGTGATCCGCCGCAGCGAAGGCCTCATGAATTCCTTGTTTAGCCAGCACCAACTCGCCCATCCGGTTGTTATCAAAAGTGACCAAGGCATTTGATAGGACTGCCAATTCATTAAGTGAGGCCTCCGCTTGGTCGCGGCGGCGGCGGCCCTCGAAGGCAAAAGGCATGGTGGCAAAAACGACGACAAAGGCACCTTCTTCACGAGCGATGCGGGTGACGATGGGAGCTGCGCCAGAACCGGTGCCGCCGCCCAAGCCGGTGCAGAGGAAAACAATGCGGTGGCCTTTGATGGAAGTGCGAATCTGATCCTCCGCTTCTAGCACCGCCTGATGGCCGAGATCTGGATCACCGCCCGCACCGAGACCTTTGGTTAGGTTGATTCCTAACTGGATCTTCTCCCGCGCGATGCACGAGTTGAGCGTGCGAAGATCCGTGTTTAACGCCAGCAATTCGGCACCATCGAGACCGTCGATCGCAATGCGCTCTAACATATTTGCACCGGCTCCACCAAGGCCGATGATTTTAACGGCGGAGGTAGGAATCATTTGTTGCGGATCGCGAGTGTAAGGAATCATGGTTTTGCAGAGTTATAGGTTAAAAGCTATAGGTTAGAAAGGAGGATGTTTGGAGCATGGATATTTCCGTTTAACAAATAACCCATAACTTCTAACATTATTATTTCCCAAACGGCCAGAACATGCGGCCGATCTTTCCTAAGACCCCGGGAGGTGAGGCGCGCTCGGTTTCCAGAATTTGCGCGTAGCGGATCAGACCGATGGCGGTGGCATAGTGAGGATCCTTAAAACTCGCCTGCACTCCGCTAATTTCCGGCGGCTCTGGACGGTAGATGTCGCGGCCGAAGACATCAAATGCAAGTTCGCTGAAGCCCCGCATCAAACTGGTGCCCCCCGTTAGAAATATTCCCGCACCGATCGATTCCACCGCTCCCTCGGGCAGGCGGGCACGCACCAGCTTCAGCGTTTCCTCGAGCCGCTGACGGATGATCTCGTTCAGGATACCACGCCCCACTTCGACTTCCGCGAAGCCACGATCATCGGTTAGCTTGGCGCTACCAATTGAGTGCGCGGGATCTGCTGAGGCGTCTCCTTCTTTGATCTTCAGTTGATCCGCCTTGGAAAATGGCAGGCCGGTGACGAGGTGGATGTCGTTGGTGACATGATCGCCGCCCACCGGAATGCAACCTGACGCGACGATCGCGCCGTTCAGGTAGAGTGCGTAGTCGGTGGTGCCTCCGCCGATGTCGATCACCAGGGCACCGCGCTCGCGTTGTTCGCGGTCCAGCGCCATCTGTGCAGTGGCGATGGGTGAGAAAACAATATCATCCACCTCTAACGGCATTTCTCTAACGAGTCTAATGCTGTTCTGGATGCGTGTTCCTATTCCGTGAACGACGTGGAAATCCGCTTCCACGGTTTTGCCGAAAAGTCCGACGGGTGTGGAAGAGTGTTCGAGCCCATCGAGCCAATAGTTTCGGATGATCGGGTGAAGATAAACATGATCCTGCGGAATTTGCACTTCGCGGGCGATGGTCCTCGCCTCCTCGACATGCTCTGCGGTGACAGTGGGTTCTCCATCAGGCAGGCGATAGGTGCCGCGGTGGTTGATGCCTTGGATGTGTGAGCCGGTGACGGCGAGGAAAACGCTGCCGATTTCGACATCGCTGGCATCTTCCGCTTTCGCCAAAGCATCCTTCAAACAGGCGCGGGCTTGGGCAAAATCGTAAATCTCGCCCTTTCTAACGCCAGCGGTTTTTGTCACGCCAATGCCGAGGATCTTGACGGCGCTATCCGCCTTCACCTCGCCAACGACCATACAGGTTTTGCTGGTGCCGATTTCGAGACCGACGTGAATTTTAGTGCGACGTGCCATGGGATTGAGTCAATTGCGATTGAGGAGGCTGCTGAGATCACGGGCACGCCGATCTTTGCTAACATCTCCGGGTGTGGGCTCGGGGATGGTGATTGCGCGTGGAGCTGCCGGCTCATTTCTGACAGTGATAGGAATGTTGTATTTTGGGATTAGGTTGATGGTGCCAATCGAGTAACCTTTCTCGCTCGCGTGACTGATCGATGCTTGGAGAGTCGCGATTTGCCGGTCGTGGTCGCCTAGGCCGAACGTGGCGACTGTGCCTTGGCGGGTAACGAGTTCGAGTGACCAAGCGTTTGCCTGTCGCACGGATTCGATCCAATGAACTGCTTCTGGATCCGCCTTGGAAGCAGCTTCTAGCAAATGAAAACAATGTTGTAATTCAGGCTGGTTCACCACTTGCCCTTCTTTGATGGGGTTGCTCTCGGACCTTGGAAGTAGAATCACGGGTAGATTCGCAGTGACATCTAACATTAATACAGGGCAGGGAAAAGCGATGCCATCATGGTCCACGAGCATCGATCCAACGTGGCGTGTTTCGGCCAATCCCGACGAAAGGTCGGAAAGCCATGCCTGCGGGGCCCTGGGTACGACGCGGACCACTAATGTGCCAGGCAAATGGCGTTCTGCTCGGGCATCGGCAATTTCTGGGCGGGCTTTGAGCTTCGCTACGACTTGGTCAATGTTGATGTTGAAAATACTCCCTGTGATATCGATGCCAGTAACTTCTGCTAGCCCTGATTCGTCGATGACTGTATTCGAATTCAAGTCGATTACTTGCAGCCGAAAATCAGGGTTTTTGTAAAAAGCGCGCTGAATTCCCTGCCAGACGCCCCAACCCATACCAACAAGCACCGCGAGGATGCAGGTGAATTTGGTCAATGTCCCAGCCAGTTTTAGAAAGCTAAACCATGCGATACGTGGGGACATCACGCGCACTTCAAGCACGTTAGACCGATGGCTGCGCCGGGGTTTGCTGGTGTGGCGTTTTGACATGTTAGGAGCGGAGTTGGAGAGATAGCTCGGCGATGGTTTTACATAACTCAGGGAAGGAGATACCGGCAGCGGCAGCAGCTTTTGGAAGTAGGCTAGTTTCCGTCATGCCTGGAATTGTGTTAGCTTCTAGCACAAATGGCCGATTTTGTGCATCCAGTAGCACATCGACTCTGGAATAAATTTCCACCCCCAAAGAACGATGGGCGGCGAGAGCGGCGGCTTGCACGGCCATGGTCGTTTCCAAATCCAGATCGGCGGGGCATTGGTATTCGCTGCCTTTTGTACCGCTGAGCCACGGGTATTTGCTGGCCATGTCATAGACTCCATCGGGTGGCGTGATCTGGACGACGGGAAGCGGCACGTCATTGAGAATGCCAATGGTGAGTTCCTTACCTTCGATAAATTCTTCAACGAGAACTTCGCTGTATTTTTCCGCAGCTTTCAAAAGCGCGCCGGTGACTTCGCCCTGTGACTTGACGATTTGGATGCCGACGCTGGAGCCTTCGAGAGGTGGCTTGATGACTAGCGGAGCCTTGATCGTGAGGTGGGGAACTTGGCCGGGGGAGAGGGAAATGGTCTCTGAGCGCGCGGTGGGAACTCCGGCGGCGAGAAATCTCTCCTTTGCGAGGGATTTGTGGATGGCAAGCTTGCTGCTAGCGGATCCGGCGCCAGTGTAGGGAACTCCGATTTTTTCAAGAGCGTCCTGCAATTGCCCGTCCTCGCCGAAGGTGCCGTGGATGACGTTAAAAGCGAGATCCACTCCTGCAGGTAAATCAATGTTAGAGCTAGTGATATCGACTGGCACGGCATTCAACCCCAGACCTAACAGGGCATTGAGAACTGCATTTCCAGAGGCGAGGGAAACGGCGCGTTCCGATCCCGGTCCCCCCATCAGAACGGCGATTTTCCTAGTGCTTAACATGATATTATAAATTTAGAATGTGGCCTCGTCCTCGCCGAGGATTTTGATTTCGGTTTCAAGCTCGATCTGGTGTTCATCATGTGCTTTTGCCTGAATGAACTCGATTAATGTGAGAACATCTAACGCAGAAGCCCCGCCGGTGTTGACGACGAAATTTCCGTGCACTTCTGAAACGGCCGCATGTCCGCAGGTGCTGCCTTTGAGGCCCATCCCATCAATAAGGCGCCCTGCCGGAATATCTGCGGTATTTCTGAAAGTGCAGCCGGAGGAAGCGGCGATCGGTTGGGATGCCTTACGTTTTTCGCGCGAGGCGTCCCAGCGTTCCTTGATGTTAGCGGGCGTGTCGTTTTTCCCTTTAAAAACTGCTTGCAGTGCGAAGTTGCGTCGCAGTTCTGCCACGTTGCGGTATTGGGCGACGATTTCCTCACGTTCGCGGGTTCGGATGACTCCGTCCTCATCGAGAAACGTAATCCGGACAACTTGGTCGAAAGTTTCGACGCCCATCGCCCCGGCGTTCATGCGCAGTGCGCCGCCGACGTTGCCCGGGATTCCTTCCATCCACTCGAAGCCGCCAATGCCGCTGCCGCCGGCAACGCTTGCGAGTTTTTTCAATCGCACTCCTGCGCCGGCGGTCACATGACCTTTTCCGTCCACGGTGACTTCGGAAAAAACTCCGCCGGTAGGGTGAATCACCGCACCGCGGATACCACCATCACGAACTAACAGATTAGATCCGCGGCCGACGACGCGCACCGGGATGCCCCGCTCGCGACAATAATCTACCAAAAACGCGAAGCCGTAAAAACTGTGGGGCTCTAGCCAATATTGCGCCGGGCCACCGACGAGCATGGTCGTGTGGCGGCTCATCGGTTCATAGAGTTTTCCATCAATCTCACCGGTCGGCATGAGCCCGCGCATTTCTTCGAGGATTTTCAAATCCGCTGCGATGCGTGAGCCTGCTTCGTGGACGTTTCCTGCACCGAGTGTGATGAGCAGATCGCCCGCTTGGAGTGCGTGACCGATGGCGTGATGCGCGGTGGCGAGATCAGGAACGTAAGTGACGGGGATATCACCATGGAGCGCCATCGCATCTATCAGAGTCTGACCGGAAATGCCTTTGATCGGTTTTTCAGAAGCTGCGTAAACATCCGTGATGAAAACGAGATCGGCAGCTTGCAGGACTTTTCCGAAATCGTCCGCGAGTAACTGGGTCCGACTGTAGCGGTGCGGTTGGAAAAGTACGACGACACGCTTAGACTTCAGTGAGCGCGCCGTTTGCAGGGTAGCGGCCAGCTCGGACGGATGGTGGCCGTAGTCATCGATAATGCGGTAATTCGCGGAAAGATACTTCGTTTCGAACCGGCGCTTGGCTCCGGCGAAGGTGGCGAGTGCACGAGCGACGAGAGTGAATTCCGCCCCGCAACTATCAGCTAGAGCGATGGCGGCAAGCGAATTGAGGATGTTATGATTTCCAGGAATGCCGAGCTCGACATCACCTAACACCACGCCCTTTTTATTTACCGTAAAAGCCGATGAGCCTTTTAAATCCCGGATGTCCGTCGCCGTATAATCGGCATCTTCCCAGCCATAAGACACTGCATTCTTGCGGCCTATACACACTTCTAGCGCCACCGGATCTTCCGCGCAGAAGACGAGTTTCCCCGTCGTCTGATTCGCCAGTTTGGTGAATACTTCCTTGATGTGATCGATGTCCCGATAGAAATCTAGGTGCTCGGCCTCGATGTTAAGAATCACGGCGTGCTCGGGCTGATAGAGTGCCAGCGTGCCATCGCTTTCATCTCCTTCTGCAACCATGCTTTCGCCGTCTTCCGACCACTTCGCGTTGGCTCCCAGAATCGGAATTTCCGCGCCGACGTAGTGGCTAGGTTTTTGTCCGGCTTCGCGTAGGACGTGAGCCGTCATCGCTGAGGTTGTCGTTTTCCCGTGAGTGCCGGAAATGATGATACCCTTCTTTGTGTGTAAAATGGCTGCTAGACATTCGGCACGGCGAAGCAGGGGAATCTTTGCTTTTTGGGCCGCTGCATATGCGGGGTTTTCCGGTTTGATCGCGGACGAATAAACGACGATGTCCGCCTTCTTCACCACTGCGGCGGTGTGGGGTGAGGAAAAACTGAGGCCAAGTCCCTGCATTCGCACGGTTTCCGCAGTGGTAACTTTGTCCGATCCGCTCACCTGATGACCCATGCCTAACAATAGCAATCCAAGTCCGCTCATTCCTGATCCGGCGACGCCGATGAGGTGGATTTGGAGCGGTTTGCTCCGGTCGGTTAGGCGTTGGCTGATTTCGATCATGATGGCGTGAGAGTGGCTTCGATGGCAGCGCACACCCGATCCGCGGCGTCTGGGATGGCAAGTGCGTGCGCGGCTTTTGTCATGCGTTTGTAAGTTGGCAAGTCTTGTAGGATCGAAGTTGCCATTACTGCCAATTTGGCGGCATCCAAATCGCGCTCTTGGACAAGGATCGAGGCACCGGCTTCCGAGAAAACCTCGGCATTGCGCGTCTGGTGATCGTCTGCGGCGTAAGGATACGGCACGAGGATCGACGGGTGCCCGGCGATGGAAATTTCAGTTAGGCTCGATGCTCCGGACCGTGCGATTACCAGATCAGCGAGGGCATAGGCGGATGGCATTTGGTCGCAAAATCCGACCACTTTGTAGCCTTCTTTGCCCCGCGTGATTTCCGAAACCCTTTCAAAATCAAGCGCTCCTGCGATGTGGAGCACCTGCGTTTCTGTTGGCAAAAGCGCTGCGGCCTGTGCGCAGAGCTCATTCAAACGTCGTGCCCCTTGGCTACCGCCGGTGACCAAGATCGTCGGTCGTGCGGGGTCCTGCTCAAACAATGCCGCTGCGACGTCTCGTGTGGGTAAGTCGATGATTTCGGGTCGAACGGGAGTGCCGGTGATGACGGTTTCCCGGTGTGGAAAAAAGGATTTCGCCGCATCCAGGCCGAGGAACACCTGCGTGCAAAAGCGGCTGGTGATCACATTCGCACGGCCCGGTCTCGCATTCGAATCATGAATGAACGTTTTGAGCCCCAGCGTGTGGCCCGCATACACCGGTGGGAGCGAGGTGAATCCGCCCATGCCGATCACTGCGTCTGCTTGGAAGCGGCGGATTACGCCCTTGCAGTGCTGAATCGAGCCCCAGAGTTTCCACAAGAATGGCAGCATCTTTGGCGAAAATGTGGCGGGTTTGGCCACGGCGGGCACCGTCTCAAATTCAAGGTGTCGGTATTTTGCCGATGCCTCGGAATCCACTTTCTTCTCGGAAATTAACAACATCACCTGATGACCACGGGCGCGTAAGGCTTCTGCCACGGCAATTCCAGGGAACAAGTGACCGCCGGTGCCACCACACGCGATGAGGATTTTAAAAGACTTGGACACGGATGAGAGGGTGAAAAATGCCAACAGAGATTGATCGGAATACTTTTCCAACACCTCTACGGGTGAAACTACGCAAATCCGAAGTATTCGGCAATCCTCAAAACGGAAATGACTGGGAAAAGATCCAGCAAAGCCGCCGAATCGCCACTTCAGGGAGAGTCATAATTTTTCTCCGCAGCCGATATCGACAGGCTCTCAAGCGCCTCGACAATCGTTGGCAATTTGAGGTGCTCAATCGTCTCCGTCAGGGCTTGTTGGTCAGTGGAATCGGCAGATTCTCTGCGCATTTGCTCAAGATAGGGGATCGACTCACGACTGCTAAATGCACGTACGCCAGAAAAGGCGGCTCTCCGGATTTCGTGTAAAGGATTGCGCAGCTCGGCGAGGATTGCCTTTAAAGATGCGGAATCGTCCAATGCGGATAGGCGGTTTAATTCCGCAATCTGGTCTGCGATCCATTGCTCGTTTTCCGATGCTCCCGGTGGATACGGCGATTCCACGGGCGGTGGAATATCAGATAGATAATTTCGATTAGATAGAGTTGGACCACGCCGTGTGACCAACGTGTGTTCATCTAGCAGGCGCGCGTTTCTTCGCGAGCATAGACTCAATGTTAGAGTGCTTACGTCAGAGAGAGGCGGCGCCTTGTCGAGACTCATCGCGATGGCGGCACTCATGACTGCCGCACCGGCGAGCAAGGTGACTTGGGATCGCTTCATCGCCGGGGGGCTATCACTTTTTGATGATGGCTTTCCGTCCGTCAAGGGTAAGCGTGCCGGTGAAATGAGCCACCATATTTCCGAAGGTGCCGCTTCCGCTTATGTTAGCATCCGTGTGGCCTGTAAAGATTTGAACATCGTCGCCATTCGGAGCGGTCCCTTTGTAAACTTCGTTTGCGATGCCTGAAACGGTGACTTTCAAGTCGGGGAGATCAATGATGTGAGGCGGCCCCGAAAATCCGACCACTCAATGGCTAAACTAAGCTATGGTGGAGAGATGCAGCGGATCGATAGGAGATCATGGATGTTGATTCAAGGGTGAAGTGGCGAGGGACTCGAATTTGGGCTGATGGAGCGTAGGG